>NZ_ADFP01000095.1 GCF_000177335.1 Pyramidobacter piscolens W5455 | reverse complement strand
CCACGGTGGCGGCGCAGGCGGTGAGCGTGCTGCTGTCGCTGGCGGTCATCGCCCGTCGGGGGCTGCCGTTCCCGTTCAGCCGCCGCGACGTGCGCTTCAACGGGGCGGTGATCCGCCGCGTGCTGCGGCTGGGTTTTCCGATCGCGTTTCAGGACACGCTGGTGAACGTTTCCTTTCTGGCGATCACGGCGATCGTCAACACGCTGGGCGTGGTAGCGGCGGCCGGCATCGGCATCGCCGAGCGCGTCTGCGGTTTCGTGATGCTGGTGCCGTCGACCTACGGTCAGGCGATGTCGACGTTCACGGCGCAGAATGTGGGCGCCGGATTGCCGCAGCGGGCCAACCGGGCTCTGTTCTACGCGATCTTCTCGTCGTTGGCGGCGGGGCTGGTGATGGGATGGGCGTCGTACTTCCACGGCGACGCGCTGACGGGGCTGTTCGTGCAGGGGCGGCCGGAGGTGACGGCGGCGGGCTGGGATTATCTGCGCGCCTACTCCATCGACTGCCTGCTGACGTCGTTCCTGTTCTGTTTCATCGGCTACTTCAACGGCTGGGGGCGCACGACGTTCGTGATGTGGCAGGGGATCGCCGGCGCGTTCGGCGTGAGGATTCCCGTCTCGTGGCTGATGAGCCGCGCCGTGCCGGTGTCGGTGTTCAAGATCGGCTTGGCGACGCCCTGTTCGTCGCTGCTGCAGATCGTCCTGTGCGCGTTTGCGTTTTTCCGGTTCAAAAAAACAACGGCCGCGGCGTCGCTCCAGGATGGGAAAGCGCCGGAGAAAAGCTAATTTTCGAGCATCGCGCAACGCCCGGCAGCTCAGCGGCTGCCGGGCGTTGGACAAAAGTCCCCTCGCAAGTCTTTGCGTGCCGTAACAGGGCCGACGCTCTTTTCTTTGCCTTTGCACCCGCCGTAACGGCCGCAGGAATCATTGCAAGGGGCAATCCCCGTACAATTCGTGGATATCGATCATTTGAACGCCAGGTAAAGCGGCGTCGGCAAAACCCGACTTGGAAAAAAATCCGTATTTATAGCAGTTCAAGCCAGTCTTCCGGACTTGGGCGATTTCGTCGCGCATCATCTTTTCCGTGACGGGACCGTTTTTGAATTTCGCCTCGTAAAATACATACCCCTGCGGGTCGAGCGTAACGATATCGAACTCGCCGTTCATTCTGCTTTTGGGATCATCGTAATAGTAACGACCGATTTTCTCGAAGGGAACGTCCATTTGTCCCCGACGGTTTCTGCGAACCAAATACTGCCGGCAGACGTCTTCGAAAATGCGGGGCACGTATTCGGTCTCGAAATCCCGGCTGATATAGCGGTCGAAAAACGTCTCCGGCTCCATCAGGCTGAGCTGCGACAGATATCGGAAAATGTATTTGTAATAGAATAGGGAGAGATTGTCGCTGATGTAATATCCGGCTTTTTTGCGGTTGTTCTCGTCATTGAGAGGCGCTTCTTTTTTGACGACTTCCATTTTGATCAGCTTGTCCAGCACATCCACCAGGGTGGGGCCACTGGAAACGTGGGATTGGGAAAGGATATCGTTGTAACGCGAAAAGCCCCGGGCCAGAGCTTCGAACACCTCGTTTGCGTTCGTGATTTTGGAGAGTTCCGATTTAAGAAACATGACGATTTCGTTTTCGAGCCGGGCGTCCGGGGAAGCGACCAGATCGACGATGTTCTCACGGACGGTTTTGCTGCCGTCGACGAGACGGTTGTAATAGGGAATCCCGCCGAACACGCTGTACAGTCTCACTTTGTCATCGTCGCTGAAATCGCTGTAGAACAAGGACGAGTCGTAATAATCCATGGGTTTCAGGTCAAGCGACAGGTCGACGCGCCCAAACAGGGGATTTTGCGCCAGCACCATCGATTTCATCGTATCGATATAGGAGCCGCAAAGGATCAGTTTCAGCTTTGAAACGGCGCGGTAACGGTCGGCCAGACTCTGGAGGATGCTGTCCATGCCTTTGACGGCGTCACGCAGATAGGAATATTCGTCGAGGACCAAAATCAGTTCCCGCTCTTGCGCCCGGCGGAACAGATACTCGAGAACTTCTTCAATTCCCGAGAAGGCCGGGCGCGGAAAGGCGAACTTCTCGGAAAGGAGAACGGCAAGGCTCTCCACGTTGTTCATTTCCGTAGTTTGTTTGCACTCGTAATAAATTCCGAAAATATCCGTTTCCCTGAGGCATTGTTTGATCAGCTCGCTCTTGCCGACGCGCCGGCGTCCGTAAATCAGCGCGATCGTCATGGCGTCGTCGCCCAACATCTTGTGAATTCGTTTCCTTTCCCCGTCTCTACCCCAAAAAGTCATTTTTACTCGGCTCCTTCCGACTCGGTTTTGACCGAATAAAATATAATGCAGATGCGCGAAAAAATCAAATTTTGCTCAGTTGTTATCGAGTCAGCGGCGTCCAAATCTTCACCGTGGAACGCTTCATATCAGAACGCCCGGCAGCTCAGCGGCTGCCGGGCGTTGCGTTCGTCTTTTCTCGTTCTTTTGTTCGCCGTTTTCTTTCCGAAAAAAAGCGCTACGCTTCCCACTTCTTGAAACCTTCGCCGACGACTTCGGAGACGTCGCTGAGGATCAGGAACGCGGCCGGGTCGATGGAGCGTACGAAACGCTTCAGCTCCACGGCCTGGCGGCGCGTGAGGATGACCATGACCATTTCCATGGGGGCGCGGCGGTACGCGCCCTTGGCGGCCACGAGCGTGGCCGTGCGTTCCAGCGAGTCCATGATGAAGCGCACGATCTCGTCCGGCTTGCCGCTGATGACCATGACCTGCGTGCGGCGGTCGAACGACTTGATCACCCAGTCGATGACAACGGATTCCACGTAGAGGCTGAGCGCGCCCATGAGAATGCGCTCGAAATCGACGGCCACGAAGGACAGCACCAGAATGCTGACGTTGACGTAAAACGACGCCGAGCCGACGTCCAGCCCCCAGCGTTTTTTCGCCACGGCGGCCGCCACGTCCATGCCGCCGGACGAAGCGCCCTCGCGGAAGAGGATGCCCATGCCGAGGCCCCCGACGACGCCGCCGAACAGCGCGGCCAGGATCGTGTTGCCGATCAGCGGATAACGGAACATCTCGAACAGCGGCAGCGCCACGGTGGTGAGCAGCGTGTTGTACAGCGTCCAGAGCGCGAAGCGCGGCGACAGGGCTTTCCATCCCCAGACGAGCAGCAGCGCGTTGCCGCCCGTGAGCACCCAGACGGGCGAAATCCCCCAGAGGTAGTTGGTGATCAGCCCGACGCCGGTCACGCCGGTGCTGGCAAACTGATAGGGTTCGATCAGCGCGGCGATGCAGAGGCAGATGAGCAGCGTGCCGAAGGTGACGTTCAGAAACGTCCCCAACTCCCGCCGGCAGGCCGCCCGGAGCGCCAGCCCGCCGGTTTTCAACCGTTTATCCATGGACATGCCCCCTTGCAGAGCGAAAATAATCTCGAACAATCAACCGAAATATCATAACATAAAAATGGCGCGCGGAGAACTTATTCAACCGCGCTCGACGCCGCGGTTCATTTTTCGCACCGAGACGAAAACGACTTGCCTCGCGGGCAAATCCTTTTATAATAGAAGCACCGTCGGCGCCGCCGCGGGAAAAATTTTCGGAGGCGATATCATGCCCTGTGAAAAATTCATCGCCAACCTGCGCAAGAACCGTTTTCAGGCCGTTTACTTCGCTACCGCCGCCGAGGCCACCGACTATCTGGCTTCGCGGGTGCGAAACAAAACGGTGGGCTTCGGCGACTCGCACACGCTGCTGGAGATGGGGCTGGCCGAGCGGCTGCGCGAGCACAACCTCGTTTACGACCCCACGCCGCTTTCCGGCGCGGAGTTCAAGGCCGCGGCGGACCGGGCCATGACGGCGGACGTCTTCATGCTGTCGGTCAACGCCGCCGCGGAAACGGGTGAACTGGTCAACATCGACAGTTCAGGCAACCGCGTCGCCGGCTCGCTCTGGGGGCACGAAAAAGTCTATTTCGTCTTCAGCGCCGACAAGATCGAGCCGACGCTGGAAGCGGCGATCTTCCGCGCCCGCAACACGGCGGCGGTGATCAACGCCTCGCGCTTCGGCTTCAAGACGCCGTGCGCCGTCAGGGGCGACAGGTGCTACGACTGTTCGTCGCCCGACCGCATCTGCAACACGCTGGTCGTGTACATGAAAAAGGAAAAGTCGATGGACATGGAGGCCGTGATCATCGGCGAAAAGCTGGGATACTGAATTCGGAACAAAATCCGCCACGGAGAAGCAGCGAAGCGGGGAAAAACCAAAGAATACCATCCGATGAAAGACGAAAGCGCGGGGAGAAATGAACGGACCGTCACCGTTCACTTCTCCCCGCGCTTTCGTTTTTGAGACCGATGTTCGACGTTATGATCTTGTTTCGCTTCGCCGTTTCTCCGCGGCGGGCCCGTTCAAAAGCGTAATGACTACTTGACGGCCACGACCTCGATCTCGACCTTGCCGTCCTTGGGCAGCTTGGCGACCTGCACGGCGCTGCGGGCGGGGAACGGCTCCTTGAAATACTGGGCGTAGATGCCGTTCATGACAGCAAAGTCGTTCATGTCCTTGAGGAAGACGGTGGTCTTGACGACCTTGTCCATCGAGCTGCCGGCGGCTTCGAGCACGGCTTTGACGTTTTCGAGCGACTGCCTGGTCTGCTCTTCGATCGTCTCGGGCAGTTTGCCGTCGGGCGTCAGGCCGAGCTGGCCGGATGTGTAGACCATGCAATCGGTGGCGATGCCCTGCGAATAGGGACCGATGGCGCCGGGAGCCTTTGTCGTTGCGACTGCGTTTTTCATTGTGATGCTGCCTCCTTGGAATGACCAATATGAACTTCACGGGGAAATCCCCGAAATCTTTTTCAATTATACTCATCCGCGCGAGTTAAGGCAAATTTCAAGCGAACGCTTTCGCGGGCGCCGGCTGTGCTAGAATAGATTCCAGAATTTTTCACAAGGAGGAATCACCGTGAACAAAACGTTCCGCCGCGCTCTGGCCGCCGCGTTCGCCATGCTTCTGAGCGCCGCGCCGGTTTTCGCCATGACGATCGGCACGTTCAACATCGAATTCTTCACCATGAGCGGTTCCAGCGAAGACCGCTCCCAGCCCTACACGCCCGCGGACATGCGCGAGCTGGCGGATTCGATCCGCCGCAGCGGCGCCGACGTGCTGGCGCTGCAGGAGATCGAGGGCAACGCCACGATGCGCTTCTTCGTCGCCACGGCGCTGCCGGGCTGGAAATATTTCGGCAACGACACCGACAGCACGCAGGATCTGTTCTTTCTGTGGAACCCGACCAAAGTCACGCTGGTCGGGACGCCCCAGCTGTATTACGCCAACCGGACGGGACGCTTCGAGGGACGGAGCTTCAAGCTCTTCGACCGACCGCCGCTGGTGGCCCGCTTCAAGGACAACGCCTCGGGCAATATTTACACGCTGGCAAACGTCCATCTCAAAAGCATGACCACGATCGGCAGGCGCGACGCCGAAGCCGCCCGGCGCTACAATCTTGCCAAGCGCGCGGCGCAAACGGAAAAACTCAACGAGCTTGCCGCCCGTATGGAAGGGGCGCTGTTCATCCTCGGCGACTACAACAGTCCCGACCCGCAGAAGGAAGTGAGCTTCCCGCTGCTGGGGCTGCGGCACGGCTACAGCTTCGACAACTGGAACAACAATCTCGACTACATCGGCTATGTCGGCATCGGCCGCGACAAGCTGGGCGAGGTGAAGGAGACCGAGACGCGCATCCGCCACCGCTCCACAAGGCGCAAGGATCATCCAGACCACGACATTATCGCCGTCGAGATCCGGGATTAGGCCATGAGCGCCCGCCGTTCCTCCTTTGTGCGGCTTCTCGCGCTGCTTGGCGCGCTCTGTCTCGGCGGCGCGGCGCAGGCGGCAGGCGAGCCGCGGCGCGAGCGCATCCTCCGCTTCGACGTCGGCGCCACGGTCAACGAAGACGCTTCGCTGACCGTGCGCGAAGACCTCGAGTTCATCGCCATGGGAGTCAAGATCAGCCGCGGCATTATTCGCGGCATCCCCGTCCGCTATCGCGACGAGAACGGCCGTCCCATCGCCGTGGGGCTGAAGGTGCTGTCCACCTCCGTCGACGGGGTCGAACTGCCGTGGAAAGAATCGAACGAAGGGCGCGGCCGTTTTATCCGCATCGGCGACCCCAAACGGACGCTTTCACCCGGCGTCCACCGTCTGTCGCTGACCTACCGCACCACAAAGCAGCTGGGGTTTTTCGCCGACCACGACGAACTGTACTGGAACGTGACCGGCAACGACTGGGACCTGCCCATTCAGAACGCCTCATTCCGCCTCGCCCTGCCGGGCAAGTCAGCGGGCGATGGATTCGGCCGCGTCGGCTGGTACGCGGGGCGCTACGGCAGCACGTCGAGCGACGGCGCGCGTCTCGACGATTCCCGCGCCGTCGTCACCACACGGGCGTTGCAGCCCGGCGAAGGACTGACCGTCGTCTATTCGTGGCCGAAAGGCGTCGTCGCGCCGCCGCAGCCTTCCTTCGGCGAGCGCTTCGGGGATTTCGTCTCCGCCCACGGCGACGCCATTGCCAGAGGGCTGATGTGGGCCGGCACGGCGCTGGCCGCCATCTGCCTCGTCTGGGGCGCGCTGCGCGCCCGCGGCGAGCACAGCGGCGAGATCACCGTGATCCCGCTCTTTCACGCGCCCAGGGACATGACGCCCTCGCTGGCGCGGCGCCTCACGCGCGGGACCGACGACTTTGCCAGCCTCGGCGCCGAGCTGACCGCCCTGGCGGTAAACGGCGCGCTGAAAATCAGCGGCGACCGGCGCAGCGGCTACCGCCTCGAAAAGACCGGCGGCGCGCCGTCCGACGGATTGCCCGCCGCGCTGATGGACACGCTCTTCCCTTCTTCCTCCCAAGAGGCGCTGAACGTGACCAACGCCTATCGCAAACGTTTCGAAAAGTCGCTCGAACTGATCAAGGGCGACGCCAAAAAACGCGCCGAAGGCAACTTTCTCGACCGGCGCGCGCCGCTGCGCCGCGCTTATTCGGCTTTGCTGGCCGGCGCGGCGGCGGGGGCGTTGTTCCTGCTGACCGAGGCCGTCTCCGCCGAGTGGGGAGCCGTCGCCCTGCTCTTGGGCGCGCTGGCGCTCCTGTCGCTGCGGTATGCGCGGCGAGAGCCCACGCTCGCGCCGCGAAGCTTCGCACGCTCGCTCCGGAACGCCTTCGGCCTGAAGGGCTTCTTTGCGGCGCAGGCGAGCGTCTTCGTTACGGCATTGCTGGCGATGGTCGCGGCGCACAGCAGCGACCGTCCCCTTACCTTCGCGGGCGCGGCGCTGGCGCTGCTGGGACTGCCTCTGGGGAAAAGGCTGATCTTCTGGACGGACAAAGGACGGAAACAGTTCGAGCAGGCGCTGGGACTGAAAATGTTCATCACGGCCGCGGAAAAGGACCGCCTGGAGATGCTGAACGCCCCCGACGACACGCCCGCGCTTTTCGAAGAACTGCTCCCCTACGCCGTCGCCATGGACTGCGCCCAAACGTGGGCGAACCGCTTCGAAAAAGTCCTCGCCGCCGCGGCCTGGCAGCCCTCGTGGAGCGACGGTCCCGCCTGGCGCTCGGGCGCCGCAGGCACCTTATGGGGAGGAACGAGCGGCATCGCCTGCGGATTGAACGACTTCTCCAAAGACTTCTCGTCCAGCCTCGGCGCCGCCTCGCGCGCCCCCGGCTCGTCCTCCGGCGGCAGCTTCGAAGGCTCGTCCGGCGGCGGCTTTTCCGGCGGAGGCGGAGGCGGCGGCGGGGGGCGCGGGTGGTAGATGGTAGAGTTCAGTTCCAACAATCAAGAACGAAAACGACAACAACACAGCCCGTCCCCCCCCAAAGATCGACGGGCTGTGTTGTTAGATTTACGCTTGCTCTTTTAATATCTCCAGAAGTCAATTGCAATCAGAAACGTAATAATAATCAATCATTCAAGGATCGAACGGAATCATTATTCGTCTTCCCTGCACAATCAATTCTGTTTTTTGAATTAGCACTCCGGTTCAACGTTGATATTTCACGAAATCATCTCCACGTTTTTCGAAAACTTAACACCTAATAATTTTTCATAAACTTTGATCATCGCCCCCTTATATTCTTGCCCCCAACCTTCAAGAAGCGTCATTTGATAAGTAGTCATCGCCGCATGAAGCACAGGTGTAGGAATTTTCATTTTCGCCGAAATAACACTGGCACTTTGCATGTCTTTGTAGGCACTGTCCATTGTAAATCCGTAGACAAAATCCCGCTCCAAAATTTTCGGAATAAAATATTCAGAAGCGTAGCTTCTCCCTGTCCCCGCATTCACCAATGTTCCTACTTTCTCCGGAGCCAGCCCCATCTTGACAGCAAAAGGTAATATTTCTGCAAGAGCCGCCATATTAATATTGTAGAGTACATTATTTATCATCTTTGCAAGTTGCCCACTTCCATACTCGCCCAGAAACAGGACTGAACTCCCAATATCATCGAGATACGTAGAGACCACATCAAAAACATTCTTCTTACCTCCGCACATAACACTGAGCTGTCCTGTCTTTGCCCGAGCTTCCATGCCCGATAAGGGAGCATCAATAAAGTTAACGCCCAAAGCTTCCACTCGAAGCGCCGTTTCTCTCGTCTTTTGATAATCAGCAGTGGTCAGGTCAACAATAATTTTCCCTTTTTCGAAGCCCTCGGCAAGCCCATGCTCGCCAAAAATAACTTTTTCAACGATATCACCATTCGGCAAACACAAAAAAACGATATCGCACACGCTCATCAATTCAGCGTTAGAATCGCTCTTCTTTGCGCCATGAGAAATCAAGAAAGCAACGGCTTCCGGATCAATATCATTAACATGAAGTTCCCCTCGGTTCTTCAACAGATTTAATGCACAATATTTGCCCATTTGTCCAAGACCGATAAAACCCAGTTTCATAAAGCGCCCTCCTAGAAGCTTGCAATGATATGAGACCCTTTTGAGCCTCCCCGGACAAGAATAAAAACCATAATTGCACTCGCAATACCGATGCCGCTGCTCAAGTAACCAGGCACAAGCGTAGCCAGCCCTCCTGCAAAAAGGACAAACCTGTAGAACCAATTGATGTTATAGAAAAAATTACCCATCATTGCAGCGGCAAGCATGACCGTCCCGCACAAAGCAATAAGCGTATCAACAATGATGGCTAAGACTGTGTCCTGCAGAATCAAACTATTTTCAAAAACGGCCAAATAAGGAACTAAAAAACCAGCCGCGCCAAGCTGGCAGGCTCTGTAACCAGCTTTGACCCAATTACAATCAGCAATTCCCGCCGTGATATAAATTGCCACGCATACAGGAGGCGTGAAAGCAGAAATACATGCAAAGTAGAAAAGAAACAGGTTAATCGCCATGGGATTCAAATTGAATTCCGCCAGCGCAGGGGCAACAACGGATGAACCTAAAATAAAAGCGGCCGTCGTCGGGAGCCCCATACCAAGTATTAATGTGGTAATCATTCCCAGGAATAGTCCCAGGAGAAGATACCCTCCACTCAATGAATAAATGGCAGAGGATATCTCAACCCCTAGCCCTGTCAATGACAACATTCCGATTATAATATCAGCACAGGCCCCAAGCAGAGCAATAACGATCAAGCCCTTAGCTCCGTCCACAAAAGCAACAATTACCCGGGTAGAACGACGCAAAATGGCTCTCGTGTCCAAGTCTGTAAAAACGTATAAAACTATCGCCAGGATGCTGGCAATTACGCCTGACGTTGCAACGGTGTATCCGCGAGCTAAAAACACGATAAGCACGATCAAGGGAATAAACAATCCGACAATACTGTGAAACTCGAGTGATTCTTTTGCTTTGGCAAATTCTTCCTTAGAAAGAGCCTGCATGCCGTTTTTTAGTGACGTGAAGTGGATCGCAGCAAATAACCCGACATAGTAGATTACCGCAGGAATAATAGCGGCCGCGGCTACAGTCAGGTAAGTTACACCCAGTTTCTCTGCGATAATAAAGGCCCCTGCTCCCATGATAGGAGGCATAATTTGCCCTCCAGTACCAGCGACAGCCTCAGCTGCGGCCGCAAACTCCGAGTCATAACCACTTTTTTTCATCATAGGGATCGTCATTGCACCAATAACTGCTCCATTTGCCGATGCGCTTCCGCTGACCATGCCAAACAAAGAACTTCCGATGACAGCGACTTTTGCAGGACCGCCAATCGCCCGTCCGCCAAAAAGTGTCGCGATATTCAAGAACACCTTTGCTCCTCCAGTGATCGAGAGGATCGCACCAAACAAAATAAATATCGCCACCATCCCAACCATGGTTCCCGTCGTGGTACCCCAGATTCCATACGATCCCACATAGAGATGCTGTGCAATAAACTCGAAACTAAAGCCTCGATGCGCAAAATTCCCTGGCAGCCATGGCCCAACAAAAGCATAAACGATCGTAATAACCGTAAGTACCGCAAAAATGGGCCCCATTGTACGCCGGGCCGCTTCAAGCAGCAAAAGCACAAGAATAACCGCAAATGCAAGATCGTAAGCATTAGACTCAGTTCCCATTGTCATGAAACGGTCGCTGTTAATCGCCACCCACCCGGTACATATTACGGCGAGAATCACTCCAACCCCGCCCATAATGCCAATGGATCTGTTCTTTTTCGATACATGAGGATGCATCAAATAGGCAAGAACAAGGGCAAAACCAACGAATACAGGACGTTGAATAAGACTAGGGAAAAATCCAAAAGCCGCTGTATAAAGAATAAAAAGTGTCATCAAGAGGGCAATCGTCGAGATAAGCCGCTGATCTTTCGAAAAAACCTTTACAAAAGACTCATCCATTACCCTTTCTGTCTTATTTATCATCGCGTTGTTCGCTCCTTAACACACATAATGACCCTCACATTAAAATCCTTTGCCGCTTGTAATTCATTTTAACTTGCCTTTTCATCAGGGGAAACACAACATACAGGACAAAGGTTCAAGCTGCCCCTTCATTCTACCAAGGAAAAACAGACTATTTTTATTTCGCTTCTACAGGGATTAATTGTTCTGGTATCTGAACACCAATCTCTCTGAAATATTTAACCGTTCCTTTATGAAGAGGAATTCCCATATCAAGAGTTGCCGCAATAAAATCCGATTGTCCAGCAGCCGCATAAACTTTAGACTGTTCTTCCTTGCCCTCAAAGCAAGCTTTCACATACATATAAATGGCTTTCTCAGACATACTTGCCATGGCCGCGTCGCCGAGATATGTCGCCCATGTTGTAGCATCCTTAGTTTGAGCGTTCAAGGAACCGGTAGGTTGAACTGCTGTCTTGAAATATGGATACACTTCCCTGACTTTGGCGATTTGCTCTGGCGTCCAATCGATGACATTCAGGCGAATAAATGTTTGTAATTCAATAAAAGTCGCGTCAGGTGAAAGCCCATTGCTTGTTTTATTGACGCATACAATACGGCGATCCTTCATAGCGTCTGCCGCATCGCTAAGGCTGCCACGGAACCATTCCGGCTGAATGCCAAGGGCCGAAAAGACAGATTCGCATACCGCTTCATTCCCGCTTCCCCTCATACCAGGCGAAACAGGTTTGCCCTGAAGCTGTTCCGCGTTTGTAATACCGCTTTCTTCGGTAACAACATAAGGAACCGAATTAACAGCGTAGGTGAGAACGGCTCTTAAATCCTTAACAGGAGTTCCCTGCCACTTACCTAGGCCATTGTAGGCTTCATAAGCGGTAGAATCCATTACCATGCCAATATCGATCTGCCCTTTTGCGAGACGATTGATATTATCCACGGCAGCGCCCGTTTCAATTACCGTAGGTTTAAGATCTGGAGCGTACTTCCTAAAAATTTTAATCATATTGACATAGTACGGATAAAGGATAGACGTTTTATTTGTTGTGCCGATATTGAGAAATATACGCTCCGCATGTACTTCTGAGGTGAAGAAACATCCACAAAAAGCAATGAGCATCCCTAAACGACAAAAACGTTTTCTCATTGTTACGCCCCTTCTTTCTTTGAATATATTTAACATAAAACTCAATGCAACTCTGTTCAACACCATCTGAACTTCCCACTCTGCCTTGCAAATCTCGTTTTTAATAATTATACCCCTTAACTGTGCTTCTCTTTTACAATTTCTTTACCACCATAGCCACGCCCTGGCCGCCGCCGATGCAGGCGGAAGCGATGCCGAGCTCCTTGCCCTGCTGACCGAGCGCGTTGATCAGCGTGGTCGTGATCTTGGCGCCGGTCGCGCCAATGGGGTGCCCAAGGGCGATCGCGCCGCCGTGGACGTTCAGCTTTTCCATGTCGAACGGCATTTCGCGGTGACAGGCGATGACTTGAGCTGCAAACGCTTCGTTGATCTCGATCAGATCCATGTCGCTCAGTTTCAGTCCGGCTTTGGACAGCGCCTTGGGCATGGCGACGACGGGGCCAAGCGGGAAACGCTCGGCGTCAAGCGCTGCGGCGCTGTAGCCAAGGATCTCGGCCAGCGGTTTGAGCCCGCGTTCTTTCGCCCATTCGCTGTCGGCAACAATGACGATCGCGCCGTTGTCGCACAGGGCCGAACTGCTGCCGGCGGTGATCGTGCCGCCGTCCTTTTTGTAGATGGGAGGCAGCTTGGCAAGCTTTTCAAGCGAGGTATCGGCGCGGAAGATCTCGTCGGTGTCGCAGACGATCTCGCCCATCTTTTTGTCCTTGACGGCGACGGGGACGATCTCGTCCTTGAAAAGTCCGGCGGCCGTCGCGGCGGCGGCCTTTTGATGAGAGGCGAGCGCGAACTCGTCCTGCTCCTGGCGCGAGATTTTGTACTCGGCGGCAATCTCTTCGCACAGTTCCCCCATCAGGTGCTGAGCGACGGGGCAGAAGAAGCCGTCTTTGTGCAGGGCGTCGAGGACTTTCTGTTCGCCCATGCGATAGCCCCAGCGCGCCTTGGGCAAAAGGTAGGGGACGTTCGAGGCGCTCTCCATTCCGCCGGCGACGATGACTTTGGCGTCGCCGAGGCGGATGCGGTCGGCAGCCAGCATGATGGTGCGCAGGCCGGAACCGCAGCGGATGTTCACGGTGAACGCGGGAACGGAGCTGGGGATGCCGGCGCCGTACATGGCGATACGGGCAGGGTTGGCGCCGACGCCGGCTTGCCAGCCGGTGCCGAGGATCACCTCGTCGACGTCCTCGCCTTTGATGCCGGCACGCTGAACGGCCGCTTTGAGTGCGATAGCGCCCAATTCGGGGCCGCTCAGCTTGGAAAGCGCGCCGCCGAATTTTCCCCCGGCCGTACGCGCTGCGCTGATAATAACGGGGTTGCTCATTTTATTTCACCGCCTCCGTTTCTGACACTTCCGTGCCTTTCATCTGCGTGATGATTTCAGCCTCGACATAGTCCGCCTCGGTATGAGCGCGAATGTCTTCCTTGGTCACTTCGGGCGCGATTTCCAGCAAGGTCATCGTGCCGTCCTCAATGGAGAACACGGCGAATTCGGTGACGATCAGGGAAACCACGCCTACCGCCGTCAGGGGCAGGCGGCACTTTTTGAGGATCTTGGGATGGCCTTTTTTATCGCAGTGGGTGGTGGCGACGATAACGCGTTTGGCGCCGACGACGAGATCCATCGCGCCGCCCATGCCGGGCAGCAGTTTGCCGGGGATGATCCAGTTGGCGAGATTGCCTTCCTGATCGACTTCCAGCGTGCCGAGCACGGTGGCGTCGACGTGTCCGCCGCGGATCAGGCCGAAGCTCATGTCGCTGCCGAAGAACGAGCAGCCGGGCAGCGGCGTGATAAAACGTCCGCCGGCGCCGATGAAGCGGTAATCTTTCTGCTCGGGTTCGGGGCCGGCGCCGAGACAGCCGTTTTCGGTCTGGATGACGAGGCGGCGCTCTTCGGGCACAAAGTTGGAGACCAGCGTGGGGATGCCGATGCCGAGATTGACCACGTCGCCGTCTTCAAACTCCAGCGCGATGCGTTTGGCGATGCGATTGCGGACGACGTCTTCGTTAAGTACGGGCAGCATAGTAGTTGTCTCCCTTCACGACCAGAATGTCCACCAGAATGCCGGGGGTCACGACGTTGTCGGGATCGAGCTCGCCCACGTCGACGATCGAATCGACTTCGGCAATCACCAGATCGGCCGCGGTGGCCATGGTGGGATTGAAGTTGCGGTTCGTGCCGAAATAGGTCAGGTTGCCCATGCGATCGGCCTTGTGGGCTCGGATCAACGCCACGTCGGCGTGCAGCGGCAGTTCGAGCAGATATTTTTTGCCGTTCACTTCAATGACTTGCTTGCCCTCCTCCACTTTGGTGCCGACGCCGGTAGGCGTCAGGAATCCGCCCAGCCCGAAGCCGCCGGCGCGGATGCGCTCGACGAAAGTTCCCTGGGGAACGAGTTCCAGTTCGAGCGTGCCGGCGTTGTACTGCTCGCCGGTCTTTTTGTTGATGCCGATATGCGAAGCGATGACCTTTTTGATCTGCCCTGCCGCCACGAGCCGGCCGTGGCCGACATCAGCGTAACTCGTGTCGTTGGAGATCATGGTCAGTCCGCTGGTGCCGGCTTTCTCAAGCGCTTCGACGAGCGTGTAGGGAACGCCGCCGAAATTGAATCCCCCAATCATGACGGACATGCCGTCTTTGACGTTTTTGACGGCTTCATTGGCCGACATGACCGGCTTGATCACATTTCGTGCCATATTTCTTCCTCCTATTCCAACTGAAAATACGTCCTATACCGCGCTGATTAGATCTTAATGAAAAATAAACCTTATGTCTTTATCCAGAAAAACATAATTTATGAATATTTTTGTAGAAAAATATAAATACCGTCCGCCAACGAGGGCTTTGTCGTAACGAAATTACGACAAAGCCCTCGTTGGCGGACGGTATTTACTATTTACCGTTTATTTCAAAACAGAACAGCGCGCGGGCCAGCATCGCCCGGTCTCTGTAGCGGAACAAATCGAGCCCCGTCAAATCCTTCATGCGCTGCACGCGGTAACGAAGCGTGTTTTCATGCACGTGAAGAACCCCTGCCGCCTCGCTGAGGTTCTCCGTTCGGTTCATTGCCCTCAACGTATCCTGAAAAGCGGTATTGCCGTGGTCGCGGTCATACCGAAGCAACGGCTCAAGAACTTTCTTCACGAGCAGGCGGCTCTCCAGCGTATCCGCCCCTTCGATCTGGGACAGTTCGAAGAGCCAATCGTCACAGCAAAGGAGCGATTCCGGCCTGTCATATCGGCTGCAGACCGCGCGGAAACAGTTTTTCGCCATACGGTAGCTGTCGCGGATCTCTTCGATCCTCCTTACCGACGGTCCGACCGATAAAACGGCCGATGGATCGGGGGCCAGCAGTTCTTTGGCCTTGATCATATACTGAGGCAGTTTCTGCCCGCCGGTCGACGAACACAGCAGCACGCATTCCGATGGGGTCACCCAGAGCAATATCTTATGCGGGATCAGACGTCCAAGGCTCCCCATGGTAAACTGCGCTCCCCGCCGAAACGCCTCGTCCAGTCCCGGACGGGCCGAGAACACCAGCACGCGGAACGCTTGTTCGGCGTCCAGTCCGCAACGTTCCAGCGTATGGCTGATGAACTCTCTTTTATCTTTGGGATTGTAGAGCAGGCTGTTCCACAGGCTCATCAACGTCCGGCGCGTATCCTCGAAGCGCTCGTTCCACTTCATCGTCAGTCTCATCTGCAGCTGTTGGATCATCAAACGTTCCTTGTCGCCCAGAGCCGGCTTATGATGCACGACCAGATAACCAAGACAATAGTTCTTACCCGTCAGCGGGAAGATATGCCACGGGGGCTCATGAAACTCTCCCTGCGTCACGCAGGCCTTGCGAAAAACTTCGTGCGCTCCCTGCAAAAGCGTATTTTCAGCTCGTCCTGCCTGCCGTTTTTGCGGCCATATGGGTTCCTGCAAGTCGGGAGGAAGAAGGAAGCAGAGCGCGCGGATCCGCTCGGAAAGCTGCGACAAAAGGACGGAATCCCGTCCGTCTTTCATGGCCAGTTCATAGAGGTCATGGAAATACTGGTTCACTTCCATCAAAACGCTGGCCTGGTAGAGATTGATTTCGGCCATGATGGACTGGATGAGCCACCTGAACTGACAGTCTGCGCGAATCTCGAACAGAGGAACGTTTTTCTCGTCGGCAATCTTGATGAACTCAGTGGGGATTTCGTCGATATGAGGGCCGAGCTTGAACCCCATCGCCGATACGACGTTCGTCAACGCCCGAAAACCTTCCAGCGCCAGAGGCGGATTGGTTCGTGCCAAATAGCCCACGCTGAAGACAAACTCCTGCCCTTCGAGGCGGCTCGCCAGCTCCGGCGATTCCCAGACAGTGGTATATGCTACCTGACGGTCGAGCCCTTCCTCGCCGGCGACAAGGCGCGTATATTTTTTGAAATTATGGAGCTGCGCGATCTGCCGCACCGTCACCGCCTGCGGAGCCCCAAGCGTTTTCACACGATGTTCCCCCTTTCCTTAGAAGGCAAATTCGCCCGCGTTTCAGCATAATAATACAAAAAAACGACGAAATTGAAAGGCCCTGCCCCGTTTTTATGCCGCAGCGCCATTACTCCAGAGCGAGAAACGCGGCGGCCTGCGCTTTCTCCGGTTGTTTTTCAACGCAGAACGTCGCCCGCTCCAAGAGCCCATTCCCAGACGGCGCCGTTCATCATATAATGGAAAGGCGGCGCGCCCGAAAGAGATCCACGGCGGCGCAATCCCATGAAGGCTGGCGATCCGATGGACATACAAATTCTCGAACTGCTCGACGGCGCGCGGCGGGCCCGCGGGCTGACGGTCGTCATCGACGTGTTCCGCGCTTTTTCGCTGGAAGCGTGGCTGTTCGCGCGCGGCGCGGCGTCGATTTTCGCCGTCGGCGCGGAATCCGAAGCCCGGCGCCTCAAAGCCGAACATCCCGGCGCCGTGCTGATCGGCGAGCGCGGCGGCGCGATCCTGCCGGGGTTCGATTTCGGCAACTCGCCGTCGCAGACGCGCGGCGCGGATTTCCGTGGAAAAACCGTGATCCACACCACCAGCGCCGGCACGCAGGGGCTGGCGGCCGCCGCCGGTGCGGCGGAGATCGTCGCCGGCAGCCTCGTTAACGCCGCGGCCACCGCGCGCTATATCCGCAGCCGCGATCCCGAGCGGGTATCGCTGGTGGCGATGGGGCTGGCGGGCGTTTCCGGCACGCCGGAAGACCGCCTTTGCGCGCGCTACATCACGGCGCGGCTCAAGGGGGAAACGCTGGACATGGAACGCGAATTGGCCGCCGTGCGTGCCGACCCGGAAGGGCAGAAGTTCTTCGACCCTGCCCGGCAGGACATGTTCCCCGAGGACGACTTCTGGATGTGCGTCGACACGGACCGCTTCGACTTCGTGATCCGCGCACAGCGCCTCGGCGACGGTCTGTTCCGCATGAGCGCGCTCGCGTGCTGAGCTCTCGAACAAACGCCGCCACGGAGGCGCAGGGAAAAGCAAAAGACAAACGCGGCGCAGCGTCTTTCCCAAGCAAAGATTCGAGCTGAAATACAGAATAATAAAAGTGCTCCGGGGGAGCACTGTCGTCGCGTTCTATTCAAAATCAACATCAAGATATCGGCAACCGCTTTTTCCCGTCCGCAATCTAAAACGAACAAGCAGCCGAAGGTTGACGAATGAGCAATCGTCAACCTTCGGCTGCTTGTATCACTGGAACTGCTTTTGATTCCGTTGAAAAAACGGCACTACGTTTTTTCGCTTTTCTCCGCGGCTCGGTGTCTCCGCGGCAGCTCTTGGTTTAATAGTTCTCGGCGTGGATCTCGAAGTAGCTCTGCGAATGGGCGCAGGCGGGGCACACGGCGGGCGCCTTGACGCCGACGACGATGTGGCCGCAGTTGCGGCACTCCCAGATCTTCACTTCCCCCTTCTGGAAGACTTCGCCGCTTTCCACGTTCTTGAGCAGGGCGCGGTAACGTTCCTCGTGATGCTTTTCGATGGCGGCGACGAGACGGAACTTCGCGGCCAGCGCGGAGAACCCCTCTTCCTCCGCAGTCTTGGCGAAGCCGTCGTACATGTCGGTCCACTCGTAGTTCTCGCCCTCGGCGGCCGCGGCCAGATTGGCTTTGGTGTCGCCGATGCCGTCCAGCTCCTTGAACCACATCTTGGCGTGTTCCTTCTCGTTGTCGGCCGTCTTCTGGAACAGGGCCGAGATCTGCTCGTAGCCTTCCTTCCTGGCGACCGAGGCGAAGTAGGTGTACTTGTTGCGCGCCTGCGATTCGCCGGCGAACGCCGCCTGCAGGTTCTTGAGAGTCTGGGTGCCTTCGTACTTGTTCTGTGCCATTTCCGAATAATCCCCCTGATTTTTTTCAAAACATGTCTTCCCTCCGTCCCCCCGGACGGAGCGGATCTCCCCCATGGCTGCCGGCAGAACCGCCAGCCTTCCCACACGCGCTTACGGCGCCGTCCCCTCCGCCTTGCGGCGGCATTCGGGACAAACGTAAAAGACTTTGAGGTCATAGGACGTGATGTTTTCCCCCAGCTGCTCTTCCAGCCCCCCGGTCAGGTCGGCCAGCGTCACGTCCGCCAGTTTGCCGCACTTCTGGCAGATCAGATGATCGTGCTTCTCGATCCGGTCGTAGCGCTCCGGCGATCCTTCGACGTGAACGCGGCGGATCAGCTTTTGCGCGCAGAGCGCGTTGAGATTGTTGTACACCGTCGCCAGAACGACCTTGGGCTGCGTCTTTTTCAGCTCCCAGAAAATCTGTTCCGCCGTCAGGTGGCTGCGCGAAGCGTTCACGATGTCGAGAATTCCCCGAGCGTATTTTGTCATGGCCTCGCCTCTTTTCTGGAATTATTCTAATTCTATTTTCTCGATCTGTCAAGCGACAACTTTTCATTTGCCATGAAACGCTCGAAGCGCGGCGATCGGCCAAAAAAACTTCCGGCTGATCGTCGCGCCCCGTAAAAAGCGCTTCGCTAATTGCGTTCCGATGCGTACAGCTTGTACAGCGCCTGCGTGCCGTCGTTTTCGCCGCCCGATTCGGCCAGGCGGCGGTAAAGTTTGTCGGCCAGCGCCAGGCCGGGCAGATCGAGCTTCATTTCCTTGGCGCAGTCGAGGGCGATGCCCATGTCTTTGATGAAGTGCTTGACGTAAAAGCCGGGCTTGAAATCGCCTTTGAGCATGCGCGGCGCCAAGTTGCTCATTGAAAAGCTGCCCGCCGCGCCGCCGGAGATGCTTTCGAGCACGCGCCGCGGATCGAGCCCGGCGGCGCGCGCATAGGCCAGCGCTTCGCAGACGCCCATCATGTTGGACGCGATGGCGATCTGATTGGCCATCTTGGTATGCTGCCCCGCGCCCCACGGCCCTTGCAGTTTCCACTCCTTGCCCATGGCGGCGAACAGAGGCTCCGCCAGTTTGAACGCCGTTTCCGGCCCGCCGGCCATGATCGTCAGCTTGGCGTCGCGCGCGCCCACGTCGCCGCCGGAAACGGGCGCATCGAGAGCCTCGCAGCCGAGTTCCCGCGCTCTGGCGCCGATTTTCGCGGCCAGCAGCGGCGACGAGGTGGTCATATCGATGAGCAGCTTGCCCGGCGCAAAGCCCGCGAACAGGCCTCTTTCGCCGAAGTAGACCTGCTCCACGTCGCGCGGATAGCCGACGATCGTGATCACCGCGTCGGCCGCGCGCATCACATCCGCGGGACTCTCCGCCCACGCCGCGCCGGATGCCAGCAGCGTTTCGGCGGAAGTCTTGCTGCGGTTGGAGACCGTCAGATCGAAGCCGGCCTTCATCAGGTTCGACGCCATCGCTCTCCCCATCACGCCCAGTCCGACAAAACCGATTTTTCTCAAAGTCATCAGAATCTCTCCTTTTTATTGAATCCCGCGCGGCGCAAACCGCGTTCGTCTCCCTTTTTATTTCATTCTAGCACGGATCGTTCGCATGAAGCGACATGAGTTTTCTCCGCCGGATATTTATCAAGCCGGCATGAAAATGTTATAATGGCGCAAATTTGAAAAATTCAGTCAGGAGGCCTGACCATGGAATACAGACTCAGTCATCGCGCCAAAAACCTGCGCCGCTGCATGATGGACGTCTTTCATCTGCGCGACGCGAAGGACATGATCTTCTTCAACTCCGGGCAGCCCGCGGCGGATCTTTATCCCCGCGACCTGCTGTGCGCCGTCATCGACGAGCTGCTCGCCGATGATCCGCAGATACTCGCCTACCCCGGTTCGCAGGGCGACGAAGAACTGCGCGAAGCTCTGGCCGAACGCCAGAACCGCCTCGACGTCGGCGCCGGCATCCGGGCGGAACAGATCGTCGTCACCAACGGCGGCACCGGCGGCGCCGATCTGCTCGCGCAGCTGTTCGTCGACCCCGGCGACGCGGTGCTGAGCGAAACGCCGACGTTTCCCGAAACGCTGGACTGCTTCGCCAAAGCCGGCGCGCGCCTCGCGGGCGTCTCCATGGACGCCGACGGCCCGCTGCCCGGCGAACTCGAACGCCTGGCGCGGGAACTGCGGCCGAGCTTCTTCTATGTCATCCCCAACTTCCAGAACCCCACGGGACGCTGCACTTCGACCGAACGCCGCCGCGCCGTCGTGGAGGTCGCGCGCCGGTACGGTTTCTTCATCGTCGAGGATGATCCCTATCGCGAGCTGAACTTCGACGCCGCGCCGCCACCTTCCTATTATTCGCTGGCGCCTGACTGCACGATCTCCATGGGCAGCCTTTCGAAAACGATCGCACCGGGAATGCGCCTCGGCTGGCTGGTACTGCCGGACGAACTGGTCGAACGCGCCGTGATGACGCTCAAGGCCACGGCGCTGTGCTATCCCGCCTTGCTTCACCGCGCCGCCGCGCGCGTGATCAAACATCCTCAGTTCGACGCGCACATTGACGAGCTACGCCGCGATCTGAAGCGACGTTGCCGGCTTTTGACTGGATTGATGAGCGCGCAAATCCCAACGAAGTGGCTGACGTGGGAAACGCCGCTGGGGGGCATGTTCCTGTGGTGCCGCCTGCACGGCGGCGTCTCGGCCATGGATTTCGCCGTACGCGCCCGCGATCACTGGCACGTGGCCTTTTTCCCGGGCGTCTGTTTCACGCCCAATTACGAGGGCGAAGACTTTTCGCTGCGCCTCACCTTCGCGCGCCAGACCGACGCCCAGATGGCCGAGGGCGTACGCCGTATCGCCGCGGCACTGGAAAGTTTCCAACAAAACTGACACTATTTCTTAATCAAAAAGTTGAATATAAGGGTGCTGCGAGTGAGTTCAGTCGCTCAGAACTATCTCGACTGCTGCGCAGTCTGGGCAGCCCGCTTTGTGAATCTCCCTCGCAGCGCTCTCGAGTTCGGCTTTTTGATCAAGAGATAGTATTAAACGCTCTTACAGCTCTGTTTTAGAGCAATCGGCGCGTTTTTTCATAAAAAAATACATTGCATAATACTTATTGACCAACTCTCGCAAAAAAACTAAAATTTCTCCGTTCAAGTTAAAAACTTCACATCTCATGCCGGCGCATGGGGGGGAAGTTTCCGCGGCTGCCCCCGCGGAAGAGAAACGCTGCGCGATTTTATTTTGTAGGAGGAATTTTTCATGTCTTTTATCAGCGCCGACAACACGTGGGTCCTCTGGGCCGTCATGGTCGGCACCGCCTCGCTGAGCATCTGGCTGGAGCAGACGTACCAATGGGCCAGCAAGGTGACCGGCTGCGTCCTGGCCCTGGTCCTGATGATGATCCTGGCGAACTTCAGGGTGATTCCCACCGACGCGCCCGCGTACGACAACGTCTGGAGCTACGTGGTGCCGCTGGCGGTGCCGCTGCTGCTGTTCAACTGCGACATCCGAAAGATCGGCCGCGAAACGGGCAAACTGCTGGTCGTTTATCTGCTCAGCTCCGCCGGCACGGTGGCCGGAGCGCTGCTTGGCGCGTTCGCGCTCGGCAAGTACGTTCCGGAACTGAAGGCGTTTTCCGCCATGTTCACGGGGACCTACACGGGCGGCTCGGTCAACTTCACGGCCATGGCCGACGCGTTCCTGACGGATAAGAAGCTGATCTCCGCCGGCGTGGTCGCCGACAATCTGCTGATGGCGATCTACTTCTTCGTGCTGATCGCCATCCCCGGCATCGTCTGGTTCCGCAATCACTACAAACACCCGCTCGTCGACAGGATGGAAGCCGGCGCCGCTTCGGCCAACGCCGCCGCCGACTATTGGAAGCCCAAGCCCGTGGGGCTGAAGCACATCGCCTTCAATTTCGCCGCGGCCACGATCATCGTCGCCGCGTCCAAAGCGCTGGCCGCCTACTTCGGCAAGACGATTCCCGCCACTTCCACGGCGCTGTCGATCGTCAACCAGCTGTTGGGGAATCAGTATCTGATCATGACCACGGTGACGATGATCCTCGCCACGAGTTTTCCCCGCGTGTTCAGCAACGCGCCCGGCGCCAGCGAGACGGGCACGTTCCTGATTTACATTTTCTTCGGCGTCATCGGCGCGCCCGCCTCGATCATGGAGATCGTCGCCAATTCGCCGATCCTGTTCGCCTACGCCGGCGTCGTCATCGTCATGAACATGGTCGTGACGTTCTTCTTCGGCAAGCTCTTCCGCTTCAACCTCGAAGACCTCGTCGTCGCTTCCAACGCCAACGTCGGCGGCCCTACCACCGCCGCGGCCATGGCCATCTCCAAAGGCTGGTTCGACCTGGTCGGCCCCGCGCTGCTGGTCGGCACGCTGGGCTACGTGCTCGGCAACTACCTCGGCGTCATCGTCGCCAACGTCGTGGGATAAGGTTTTAAACAAAAACCGCCGCAGAAACGCAAAAGTACAAAGAAAAACAAAAAACGGATCGAAAACACAAAGAGCCGATGGTCACGGTGATCATCGACTCTTTTTCTGTAATTGATAATTCAGTTTTCGTTTTTTTTCCCGCTTCGCCGCTTCTCCGTAGTCGGTTTTGTTTAAAACCGACTGCGCCCGGCTCAATAGCACTCGGTGAGGATGTCGAAGATCTCGCCGACAGTGAGCTGGCGGCAGCAGCCTTCCTTGATGTTGGTGCTGCGGGCGACGGCGTTGTAGAAGGAGCGGTCGGCGATGCCCATCTTGCGGAAACTGTTGGGCAGGCCGACGTCGATCACGAACTGTTCCAGCGCGGCGATGCCGGCCAGCGCGGTCTCGCGGTCGTCGCCGCGGTCGGCAGCGCCCCACACGTTCTTCGCCCAGCGGGCGAAGCGCTGCGGCGCGGCCTTGTAGAGGTGGCGGTAGAGAATCGGCTGGATCACGGCCAGTCCCATGCCGTGGTTGCAGTTGGTGTACGCGCCGACCTGATGCTCGATCTGGTGGGCCTGAAAGTCGGTGACCTTGCCGGCCTTGAGCAGGCCGTTTTCGCCGATGGCCGCCGCCCACATCAGCTCGCCGCGCACGCGCAGATCGCCCGGCTCTTTCACGAGGGCGCGCGCGGTGCGGATGACGTGGCGCATCACGGCCTCGGCGATCTCGTCGGTGAGGTTGTCGTCGAGCGGCTTGCCGAAGTAGCTTTCCATGCAGTGCGAGAGCGTGTCGAACGCGCCCGAGACGACCTGCGGCAGAGGGGCGAAAAGCGTATAGGCGGGGTCGAGCGCCGCGAAGGACGGCGACGCGCCGGTCATGCCGGCTTTGATCTTCTTCTCTTCGTTGGTGATCACGGCGATATTGTTCTGTTCGGAGCCGGTGCCCGCCACGGTGACGACCACGCCGAGCGGGATGAACCGCGCCGGCTCGGCGTGGAAGCGGAACTTCATCTCCCACAGATCCTCGCCGGTCATGGCTTGGGCGGCCACGACCTTGCAGCAGTCGCTGACGGAACCGCCGCCGACGGCGAGGATCAGGTCGACGCGTTTCTCGCGGGCCAGGCGCGCGCCCTCCTGGACTTTGGCGTACGTTGGGTTGGGCGTGATGCCGCCGAATTCGGTCACGTCCTTGCCCGCCGCGCGCAGCAGCTTCATGACCGCGTCGTAAACGCCGTTTTTCTTGACGGAACCGCCGCCATAGGCGAGCATCACCGTTCGCCCGTATTTGGGCAGTTCGCTCCCGAGCGCGCGGACGGCGGCGTCCGCGCCGAAATAGGTGACCGTCGGACAGGAAAAGACGAAATCGCGCATGAAAAAAACCTCCTTTGCAGATCGGAATCGTTCGCGCATTTACAACGAATCAAAAAGCATGTTATACAAGTGATATATTTTCGCGTCTCCGCGGCGACTTTTATTCTGCGAGGATTCAGAGCGGATTGACGTGGACCATCACGTGCTTGACTTGCGGGAAGTTCGCCTCGACCGCGTCGTGGACCCTTTCGGCGACGGCGTGGGCGGCGGCCAGTGAACAGAGCCCGTCCACGCCGATCTCGATGTCGACGTAGACGCGGTTGCCGAACTCGCGCGTGTTCAGCAGGTCGATGCGGCGCACGCCCGCCTGCGCGGCCACGCACTCGCGCAGCGCCCGCTCGGTGGCCTCGTCGCAGGCATGGTCCACCACTTTGTCGGTGGCGTCCTTGAAAATGTCGGCCGCCGCCTTGACGATGAACAGGCAGATGACGAGGCTGGCCGCCGGTTCCATCGCCGGCGCCCCCATACGCGCGCCGGCAATGCCGATCAGCGCGCCCACCGACGACAGCGCGTCGGAGCGATGATGCCACGCTTCGGCTTTCAACGCCGTGGAGTCGATGCGCCGCGCCCACAGCCACGTGTACCAGAACATCGACTCCTTGACGGCGATCGACAGCGCCGCCGCGAAGAGCGCGATGCCGCCCGGCTGCGGCATGTTCCGGTACGCGCCGCTCCAGATCTTCTCCACAGCGCCCCAGCCGATCAGCAGGCCGATCGTCGCCAGGATGCCGCCGAGAATCAGCCCCGCCACGCATTCGAGCCGCTCGTGCCCATAGGGATGCGAACGGTCCGACGGCCGCGCCGAGACCTTGACGCCCGCAACGACGATGACGCTGCCGAGGATGTCGGACGTAGAGTGGACGGCGTCGCTGATCATGGCGTCGGAATGCCCGATCGCGCCGGATGCGAACTTGAATGCCGCCAGCAGCAGATTGCCTGCGCCGCAAACGACGGAGACGCGCGTGGAGATCGTTTCGAACTGAGTTTTTTCCGGCGCGCCGGCACGTTTTTCCTCATCCATGACAATTTCCTCCTGAACAGATGGTTTCATGAAATCTTCCCGCCCGCGGAGCACGAAAAAATCCGCGGGACGCGCTCGAATCGCTTCCGTCCCGCGGATCGTCGTCCGCTGCCGCGCCGCGGCGGCCCGGCCCGCTCCCCGAGGGGACGGCCTGTTCAGTTTGTGCCGTAGTCGCAGGCGGTGCAAAAAGCCTAAGCAAATCTTAACAACCGGTCGCGGAATTAGTCAAGGCATATCGCCGCGCGCTTGCCGGAACGAGGGCGCGCCGCTATAATGAACGACAAGATTCCGCCGCGCCGCGGACATCGCCCAGAGGAGGGGAACCCTTATGAACCGCTTGAAATTGGTCAGACCGAACGCGACGCACGAAGCGCAGGTCATGAACTATCGCCGCGTTTTTCTGGAACGGCGCGAGAACTTCGCCGGCTGCGCCGGGCTTGAAGACGTCGAAAACTACGCCGAATGGCTCGATTTCGAAAACCGTCTCTCGAAAAAGTACGGCGACGGCTACGTTCCCTCCACCGTGTTTCTCGCGGTGAGGCCAGAGGACGAAACGCTCGTCGGCATCCTCGAGATCCGTCACCGCCTCACCCCTTTCCTGCTCCGCTACGGCGGGCACATCGGCTACAGCGTCCTGCCCTCGCAGCGGCGCCAGGGCTGCGCCAAAGAGATGCTCCGCCTCGCCCTGAAAGAGTGCCGAAAGCTGAACCTCGACCGCGTGCTCCTCACCTGCGACAAGGGAAACGTTGCCTCGGCGCGCACGATCGTCGGCGACGGCGGCGTGCTGGAAAACGAGATCGAAGACGACGTCGGCATGGGGCAGTCGGGCACCATCCAGCGCTACTGGATCGACGTCGAATAACATTCCTTCGCCGCAAAAGGAGGCCGCCCATGCTCGACCATATACGCACCGCCGGCGCGGAAGACTTCGGCGCGCTCTGGCGCTTTTACGAAGACGTCTGTCGCGCGCAAGAACTCGACGAATAGGGGGTCGACTAGCACCTCGGCGTGTTTCCTGCTGCGCAGACCTGAAAGGGCGCGTCGCCGCCGGAAGGTTCTTCCTTGGTTGGAAGGACGGCAGCCTTGCCACTTTTTCATGAAACTTTTTCTGTTTAACCGCCGTCCGTCACGATTTTCACGTCAAAGCATAGCATTTTATCTCGCGGTGGCAGAAGCTGACAGCGCTGTTGCTACGGCGTGACGCGAGTTCTCCTTGCGTCATCAACAATTTGATTGCAGAAATTTTCTTAAATATGCTATGATAAAAGCATGAATTTCTGTGATTTTATGGGTATTATGCTCTTAAAAGAGGTGAAAAAAGTGACTGGAATCCGTAAGCCGCTGACGAGTTTAGGCTACCTCATGGAACGTCTGGGAATCTCTTCGGCTATGCTCGCCAAGGAACTGCACCTTGACGCCAGTCTGGTGAGGAAGTGGAAGCGAGGCTCGCGCTCGCTCTCGCGCCGCTTGCCTTATTTTCAGGAAGTACTCCAGTTCTTCTGGGACTGGGGGCAACACGACTCGTGCCGGATGCTTTTGTCGGCGTTGCAGGAGATCCATCCGACGGCCTGCTTCTCCGACAAGGAGGAATTTTTTGTCTTGCTGAGCGATATTCTCGAAGGCGGCGCGCCGTGCGTGCCCGCCGCGCCGGCCGACCGGCGCGCCACGGGACGCGTCGAAGTGACGCTCTACGACCGCACGCGCGGGCACCGCTACGCCATGGACGCGCTGCTGAAAATGGCCGAGATGATGGACCGCCCCGGTCATCTGATCTTCATCGAGTCGGAGCTTTTTTCGTGGCTGTTGGACGACAAAGAATACTGCGCCCTGTGGTGCCGCCGCCTGTACGCCTTGCTGAACCGCGGCTTCACGGCGACGATCGCCCTGCACTTCACGCTGCAGAACGACCTCTTTTCGCTCTTCTTCGTCAAATGCAGCCCGCTGCTGTTCCACCGTAACATCGAGTGGTACGCGCACAACTTTTATGACGACAATATCTACTATTTTTCTTTCGCTGTGCTCGAACATTCGATGTCGATCATGACGATTCCTCTGGCGGACAACCAGTCGACTTCGATGGTCTTCACCGACAGCTACTCCGTCCAGCAGCACAAAAACGTCGCTGCCACGGTGCTGCGCAGCTGCCGTCGGATTTTCAGAAATTTCTCGGCCATTCAGGCGCGCAGTTTTATCGAGCTCTTCAAGCGCTGGCCGCCGCTGGGGGACGTTCTGTACACCTTCTTGCCCGTGCCGGCGATGATTTATGCCGAAGAAGGCTTGCTGCGGCGCATTCTCAGCAACAACAACGTCAGCGAGAGCGTCTTCTCGAACTGTCTGGAGATGAACCGCATGCTTCACGCCATGTTTGCGCAGCACCGAAAGGACCGTGCGATTACGTCAATCTGGGAGATCTTTCAGATCGAGGAGATGGAGCGGCGCATCAACGAGGGCTTTATCAGCTGCAGCCTCAGCCTGCTGGGGCTGGACCACATTATCGTTGAACGCCGCGAGTACGCTCAGGCGCTGGAAAATATCGTCGGCTATCTGAAAAAATACCCATGGTTCAACGTGGCGCTCGTCTCCGAAAAAGACCAGCTGCTGCCGAACATGAACTGCTGGTGCATGAAGTCGTGCTGGACGGCGCAGATGGACGACGAAGGCCTGCGCTTTTGCGACGAGCCAACGTTCTCCACCGCCACGTCGACGGCTCTAGAGATTTCGCTGCGGCAGATTCCCGCCGCGCGCAAGAACAAGACAGACGTCGAGGCGATTCTCGGGATGATGATCAGAAAACTTCGCTCTTACCACGCGCCACGCTGACGCGCTGTTCCCGCTGCGGAACAGCGCGCGCGTTTTTTCGGCGCCGCGGGACAAAAAGGCTGTCACGTTTTGTCCCGCCCTATAACGTGACAACAGGCCCCTCACATATTTACAAGAAAAAAAATACATGATATTTTTTACTCAGAGCATAAGAGAAGTAAAATGCATACACTTTAAAAACAAAGAACCTCTTCTGTTTTACCGTACAGAGCGCCGCTCGCAAGGAGACTGCATCCGGAGCAGTCTGGGCAGAAAAGAGCCGCATCTTCATCGCACAATCAACGACAGAAAGGATGAATTGTTTATGGCAAACAAGGAATACAAATTTGTCGATAACTACGGATTTAACGAGACTCTGTTGAAGGAAGCTTTCGCCGAAGCCCGCAAGATTTACAAAGAGCGCGGTTTCATGAGAAGGATGGGATTTGGCAAAGCTCCCGCCATCACCACCGTCGATATGGCAAAGGCATGGATGAGCGAAGGCCACGTGTTCACCTGCGACCACTCCAACGAAGTCTGCGCCGAAGCTCTGAAGGTTCTCGAAGCGGGACGCAAGTCCGGCGTGCCGATCTTCCACACCACCACCGGCTACGTGGGCGAGAAACAGTGGGACCTTCCCCGCTGGGACGAAAAGATCCCCATGAGCGCCTTGGACATCAACTCCGACTGGCTGGAGATCGACCCGAAGCTGAAGCCGCGCCCCGAGGAGCCCGTCATCCATAAGAAGTACGCCTCCAACTTCTTCGGTACGCATCTGGCTCAGACTCTCTGTTTCCTCGGCGTCGACACCGTTATCGTCATGGGCGCCACCTCTTGCGCCTGCGTTCGCCACACCGTCATGGATTCCACCGGCTACGGCTTCAAGACCGTCATTCCCGAGGGTACCGTGGGTGACCGCGTCCCCGGCGTCATCGAGTGGAACCTTTTCGACATGGAAGCCAAGTTCTGCGACGTCGTACCGGTCGCCGAAGTGGTGAAATATCTCGAAGGCATTGATCCTTCCGTGTACCGTAAGCACGAGCGCAAGCTGGACAAATAACCCGCGGCGCGGCATTGATTTCCTCCGGGGGCTGTCTTTACAGCCCCCTTTTTTGAAATGGAAGCCCGCTCGCGGTTCCGCCAACCCTCTCTGTGCGGAAGAATAGCGACCAAACCGGCGAGTCTCGGGAAACGGGGCTACGCCCATAAACGGAAAGGAGGGCGCCTGTGAGCCTTTTAATAAAGAACGGCACCATTCTGTCAACGACGGGCGAATATGTCGCTGACATTTACGTGGAAAACGACGTCATCAGCCTGATCGGCAAGGACTTGAACGTGAAGGCCGATGAAGTGGTCGATGCTGCGGGGAAATACGTCTTCCCCGGCGGCGTGGACGAACACGTGCACTACGGTTCGTTCGGCGGCTTGCTCTTCGACACCGCCGACGCGGCGGCCGTGGGCGGCACGACGACAATCGCCGACTTCGCGCCTCAGGACGCGGGAGTCCCGCTGATCGAAGCCATTGAACGTCAGGCGGCCAAGGCCAAGGGCACGTGCTCCGTCGATTACGCCTTTCACGGCATCATCATGGATCCCAAAGATTCCGTCTTCGAGGAAATCCGCAAGCTGCCGGAAATCGGCGTGGCGACGCTGAAACTGTTCATGGCCTACAAAGGATCTCCCTTTTACTGCGACGACGAGGCCATTTTCAAGGCGATGCAGATCGCGCGCGACTACGGCGTGACAATGATGGTCCACGCCGAAAACGGCGACATTATCAACGTTCTGCAGAAGCAGCTGGTCGCCGCGGGCAAGACTGATCCGGTGTACCACTACTACTCGCGCCCGCCGCTTGTCGAAACGGAAGCGACGCAGCGCGCCATCGCGCTGTCGGAGCTTGCCGAAAGCCCGCTGTTCGTCGTTCACGTCAGCACCCGAGGCGCCATGGAGGCAATCCGCGACGCTTACAACCGCGGCCTGCCCGTCTACGGCGAAACCTGCACGCACTATCTGACGCTGAATCTGGAAAACCTTGCCAAGCGCGGCAACGACGGCTTTGAAGGCGCCAAATACATCTGCTCGCCCGCGTTGCGCCCGCAGGAGCACTTGGACGCCATGTGGGAAGGCATTCAGCGCGGCTGGCTGACGGCAGTCGGCTCGGATCACTGCGCCAACACCGGCGGCTACGAAGGCGCGAAGAAGAAGGGGCTGGGTAATTTCGCCAAGGTCCCTAACGGCGCGCCCGGCGTTCAGGACCGTCTAGCGATGCTCTGGACTCAAGGTGTCGAAACGGGACGCCTCACCAAACAGAAGTTTGTCGAAATCTTCGCCACGGCTCCGGCGCGTATGCTCGGGCTGCCTCACAAGGGCCGCCTTGACATCGGCTGCGACGCCGACATCGTCGTCTACGATCCGGCCTATCGCGGCAAGATCACCAACGCCGCCAGCTACCATGGTACCGACTATAACGCCTTCGAGGGCTTCCCGATGCACGGCATTCCCGAAAAGGTCTATCTTCGCGGCACGCTGATGGCCGCCGCGGGCAAGTTCGTTGGAGCGAAGGGCAAGGGGCGCCGCCAGCGCTGCCAGACCTACGGCCGGTGCTTCGAGTACGTCTCCCGCTGACAAAGCCCCGTCCGCACCAGAAAAAACAGCGTTCTCAGCGCAGCACGCGGTGTATCGCGCACAAACAAAAAAC
>NZ_ADFP01000094.1 GCF_000177335.1 Pyramidobacter piscolens W5455 | reverse complement strand
TTTTTTCGGCGGACGTATCACATCCATTGCGGAGGTCGTCATGAAGAAAAAAAAGTTCCTGTCACTGTGTTTCGCGCTGCTGCTCGCAGCTTCGTCCGTTGCGGCGAACGCCGCCGGGCGCGGCCTGGTCGTTCCCAGCGCCAGCTGCGTTTCCAACCTGAACCCGCGATTACTATCTGGGCGCGCCCTCCGTCGACACCGTGACGTTCCGGATCATCTCCGACCCGGCCGCTCAGGAAGTGGCCCTGCGCGGCGGCGAAATCAACTTCATGGAGCTGACCAACGCCGAGGCCGTCAAGATATACTCCGCCGACCCCGCCTACCGCGTCGTCAAATATCCCGAAGGCCGCGTCAACTACCTCGCCGTCAATAAATTCTGTCCCGCCGTGCAGGACCGCCGCGTCGTCGAAGCCGTTTTCGCGGCGCTGAACCGCGACGAGATCATCGCCGGCGCCTACGGCGAAGGCATGGCCGAACCCGCCAACGGCGTGCTCAGCAACGTCAACACGTTTTACGACCCGACGCTGAAAGGCTACGATCCCGATCCCGCTAGGGCGCAGAAGCTGGCGGACGAGTGCGGCCTGCGCGGCAAGACGATGACGCTGTACTTCAACTCCGAGCGCGTCTACATGAAAGAAACGGCACAGATCATCCAGCAGGAGCTGAAAACGATCGGCGTCACGCTCAACGTCATCCCCCTCGAATCGTCGGGCTTCTTCAAGAAAGTCTTCGGCACCGACGGCGACTACGAGTTCTACCTTAACGGCTACGGCGCCAGCGGCGACCCCGACAACGTCGTCGCCGGCATGTACAACGGCACCTGGGGCGTCAACCTCGCCGTCAGCGACACGCTGCTCGGGCTCTGGAAGCAGGCCCGCACCGTTTATACCGACGCCGAACGCGCCGAACTGTACCGCCGCATCCAGCAGCGCACGCGCGAAGAGATGCCGTCATACCCGATCGCCTATCCCAACTACGTCTTCGTCACGACGGCCGACGTGCGCGGAACCGACGCCATCAGAAAGACGCCCATTTTCGAGGATTATACCAAGCTTTCGATCCAGTAGCGGCGGTCGATCCGCCCTGTGCGACGGACAACGTTTCAGACTCGTTTTCGTTAAAAAGGGCAAAGATTCTTTGGCCTTTTTATTTACAGCGCCAACGGCGCGTCGAAAACTGCATGAAATCGCGTGACGCATGTTCTTTGCGGCACGGCCGTGCGGAGCGCGGCATTTTCAATGATGCCTTTTAATTGAAAATTAGTATCAGCGTAAAAACATCAGAACGTCCGGAAGCGGAGGCACAGGCCTGCCGCTTCCGGACGTTCTTTTGTGTTCCGAGTGAACCTTTTCGATCACCGTTGCCTCACCCCTGCGCGGCGATGGACAGCGGCACGACGGTGTTGTAGGTGACGCCGCCGCGCTGGAAGTCGTGGATCGAGACGTTCACGCCGAAAGCGCGGCGCATGTTGTCTTCGGTGATGACGTCCCGCGCCGCGCCGTACAGGTCCGTCTCGCCGCGCCCGAGCAGCAGCGCCTTGTCCGACAGCTTGAGGGCGTGCGCGGGAAAATGCGTGTTGACGATCACCGACATGCCGTGTTCGTGCGCCAGATGGCGGATGATGTCGAGGATCACCAGCTGGTTGCGGAAGTCGAGGTTGGATTCCGGCTCGTCCATGACCAGCAGCCGCGGCTGCGCCGCCAGGGCGCGGGCGGTGAGCACGAGCTGCAGCTCGCCGCCGCTCATGCGGTCGCAGCGCTTGTCCGCCAGTCTGGCGATACCCGCTTCTTCCATGGCTGCCGTGGCGACCGCCTCGTCCTTCGGTCCCGGCTGGCGCGTCACGCCGAGATGGGCGCTGCGCCCCAGCAGCACCATCTCGCGGGCGGTGTAGGGGAACAGGCTTCCCTTGGCCTGCGGCACGTAGGAGACGCGGCTCCACAGCTCGCGCGCCGCATAGTCCGCCAGCGGCCGGCCGTCGATAACGGTGCGCCCGCTCTTCCACGGCAGAAATCCCATCATGCAACGCAGCAGCGTGGTCTTGCCGACGCCGTTGGGGCCGAGGATCGCCAGGATCTCGCCGGGGCGCACGGAGAAGGACAGGTCGCGCAGGATCGCGCGCCCGCCGTAATCGAAGCAGCCTTTTTCGACGGAAAAGATCATTGCGCCGTCCCCCTCGTCCTGCGCAGCAGCGAGATGAACACCGGCGCGCCCACGAGCGCCGTGAGGATCGACACGGGGATCTCGGCGGCGGTGAGGCTGCGCGAGCAGGTGTCGATGACGAGCGTGAAGACCGCGCCGAGCGAGACGCAGGCGGGGACGATGCGCTGGTTGTTGCCGCCGCGGAGCATGCGCGCGATGTGGGGGATCAGCAGGCCGATCCAGCCGATCTTGCCGCACATCGACACGCAGGACGCCGTCATCGCCGTGGCCGCCAAAATCACTGCCAGGCGCATGGCGCGCAAATTGACGCCCATGGAGCGGGCCTCGTCCTCGCTGAGGGCGAGGATGTTGAGCCGCCAGCGCAGCAGGTAGATCGTGAGCGCGCCCGCGGCGATCATCGGCAGGCCGATCAGCAGCGTCGAGTAATTGGCGGCCGAAAGGCTGCCCATCAGCCAGTAGGTGATCGTCGGCAGCACTTCTTCCGGATCGGCCACGTACTTGAGCAGCGACACGGCCGCCTCGAACAGCGCGCCGATGACCAGGCCCGACAGCACGATCATGATGATCGAGTTCTTGCCGCGTACCTTGGAGATGTTCCACGTCAGCGCCACGGCGCCGAGGCCGAAACAGAGCGCGAAAAGCTGCACGGAGACCATGTCGAGCCGGAACATCAGGGCCGCGACGGCGCCGCACGAAGCGCCGCTGGAAACGCCCAGCGTGTCGGGCGTCGCCAGCGGATTGTTGAACAGGCTTTGAAAGGCCGCTCCCGAGAGCGCCAGCGCCGCGCCGCAGCACAGCGCCGTGAGCACGCGGGGCAGGCGTACGCCGAAGACGACCGACCGCTCCATGGGCGCGATCTCCGCTCCGGTCAGCGGCGACAGCAGCACGCGCAGCGTGTCGCCCGTGCTCAGCGCGTAACGGCCGAAGCCGAGGCAGAGCAGCGCCGCCAGCACGGGAACGGCCCAGAGCAGCAGCGCGCCGAAGCGACGTGATTGACCGGCCATCAGAAGATCGCGGCCTCGCGGGGCGGGTTATAAATGGCTTTCAGATCCTCGCCGGTCAGCTCGTAACCGTAAAAGCGGCGGTAATAATCCTTCATCATCGCGTCCAGGTCGACGTCGCCGAACAGCTCGGGATGCACGCGCTGCGCCACCCAGACCAGGCTCAGCGGCGTGTCGCCGGAGGGCGGGTACCAGCGGTAGACGCCGAGCGGGAACTTGTGGACGCGCCTGTTTTTGACGGCGGCGACGTTGCTCCAGTCGTAGCCCTCGATGGCGTTGTCGTAGAAGTCCTCGGGCACGTAGGGGCAGAAGTTGTTGATGAAGATCACCTCGGGATCCCAGCTGTAGATCTGCTCGAGGTTGACCGTCTTCCAGCCTTTCAGTTCCGCGGCCGCGTTGACGCCGCCGGCGTGTTTGAGGTAGAAGGAAGCGTAATCGCCCGAACCGGCGACCACCAGCTGGCCGCCGCTGAATCCGGCGAACATCAGCGCGCGCGGTTTTTCGGCTGCGTTCGCTGTGCGTTCCTGGATCATCTTCAGCGTCTCGCGGCCGAAGTCCGCCACGCCGTCGGTCTTGTCGCCGGAGCCGAAGATCTTGCCAAGATAGTCCGCCCAGTCGGCGAACGTGCCCACGGGATCGCCGCCGTACTTGCCGGGTTTGAAGCCCACGGCGGGGATGCCGGCGCGCCGGTACATCTCGCCCTCGGCTTTCTCGCTGGCGCGGTAGAATACCACGTCCGGCTTCATTTTCATGATCTCCTCGACGTTGATCTTGCCGCCTGTGGCGAAGTCGCATTTCAATTTGAGAATGTCGGGATACATCTTCGCCAGGTAGGAATGTTCCGCCGCGCTCATGGCCGCCGCGGGGATGCCCGCGAGGCCCTGCACGCCGCCGCGGTAGAGGCAGTAAATGCTCGTCAGCGGCATGATCGAAGAGATCACCACGCGCTCGGGATTTTTCGGGACCGTCACCTCGACTTCCGTATCGTCAATAAAAGTCACTGTCTCCTTGCTCTCCGCCGGCCCCGGCGCGGCGCAGAGAAGAGCCCCAATCATCAGGAACGAAAGAAATTTTGTCCGCTTCATCGCGATTCTCCTTTTGCCGAATTTTTGCGGGCGAAAAGCACTCAATAGATCGCCGCTTCGCGCGGCGGGGTGCAGATGTATTCCACGTCGCCGTCGGTCAGCTCGTAGCCGTAAAAGCGGCGATAATAGTCCTTCATCGCCTGCGCCATATCGACGTCCGCGAACAGTTCCGGCTGCAGGCACTTGGCCGCCCACAGCAGGCTCAGCGGCGCGTCGCCCGCGGGCGGGTACCAGCGGTACATGCCGAGCGGGAACTTGTGGACGCGCTTGTTTTTGACGGCGGAAACGCTGCTCCAGTCGTAGCCTTTGATGGCGTTGTTGTAGAAGTCCTCGGGCACGTAGGGGCAGAAGTTGTTGATGAAGATCACCTCGGGATCCCAGGCGTAGAGCTGTTCGAGATTGACCGTCTTCGAGCCGTTCAGCGCCGACGCGACGTTGACGCCGCCACCCTCGTTGATGTAAAACTCGGCGAAGATCGTGCCGCCGGCCGCCGCCAGCTGGCCGTCGCGGAACCCGGAGAAAACGATCGCGCGCGGGCGCTGTTCGGGCTTGAGCGACGCGGTGCGGATGCGCAGTTTTTCCAGCGTCTCGCGGCCGTATCCGACGATGCCGCTGGTCTGTCCGCCGCCGCCGAAGATCTGGTCGAGCCGCTCGATCCAGCCGGCGAACGTGGCGATGGTATCGACGCCGTGCTTGCTGGTGCTGAACGCCACCGCGGGCAGCCCGGCCTTGCGGTACATGTCGCCCTCGGCGACCTCGTTGGCGCGGTAGAACACCACGTCGGGCTGCAGCTTCATGACCTCTTCGACGTTCACCTTGCCGCCCTTGGCGAAATCGCACTCCAATTTGAGGATGTCGGGATAGACCTTGGCCAGATAGGAATGGCGCGCCGCGCTCATGGCCGCCGCGGGAATCCCCACGAGGTTCTGCACGCCGCCGCGGTACAGGCAGTAGACGCTGGTCAGCGGCAGGATCGAGGAAATCACGATGCGTTGCGGGTTCTTCGGGAACGTCACCTCGACGCCGCGGTCGTCCACCAGCGTGATCGTCTCCCGCTCCGCGGCCGCAGCCGCGCCTGCCAGAGCCGCGCTGCAAAGCGCCGCGGCCAGAAAACGCGCGAAAAATCGTTTCATGTCTTTTTACGCTCCTTTGCTCTTCGATAAAACCGCCTCGACGAGGCGGTCCATTTCGGCGCCCAGCCAGTGGGGCGCGTGATCCCAATAGAGTTTGCTCGACAGCGCCGGATGAGGCAGTTCGACGAGTTCGACGCCGCCGTCCGGCGGAATCAGCCCGGCGAACAGCGGATCGCCGACGATCGTGCGGAAGCGCCCCGACTCGATCAGTTCGCGCAGCGCCGTTTCGTCGGCGACGTCGAGATCGCCGGGCGAAGCGAGGCGGCGGTCCAGCCCCAGCATCGTACCGACCGTCACGGGCAGGGCGGGCGAACGGGCGAGAAACTCCGCGCGCAGCGCGGCGGCGCACACCTGTTCGCCGACGATCAGCACGCCGCCGTCGCGGCTGGGCGCGTTTTGCGCGCGGCACTCGCCGTCGGCCAGCGTCCGTTCGATCAGTTCCAGCGCCGTCTCGCCGCCGCACAGCGGCAGCGCCGCGACCCACGGCGTGCCGTAACGGCGGCGCAGCAGTTCCGCCGCGTCCATCCCCGACTGCGTGACGGCGAGGTTGAGCGCCGCTTCGCCAAGACGTTCGATCTGTTCGAGCGAAACGCCCATCATCAGGCGGCCGTTCACTTTCAGCCCGTGGCCTTCGAGGAACGCCGCCAGTTCGGCGGCGTTGCCGTTGTTCGCGAAGTCCAGCGGCGTCATGCCGAGGATGTTGACGCCGCGGGGAACCTTTCGTCCCGCGTCCTTCGCGAAGCGCTTGATCAGCGCCGTCTGCGCGGCGCCGACGCCGGCGCCGTAGCGGACGATGCCGTTGGTCGGGAAGCCGAAACAGGGCAGGCCGGTGCGGTTTTCCAGCTCCGCGGCGATGCCCTTGAAGTCCGTGCCGATCACCATCGGCACGGGGCTGCCGATCACGGCGATCATCGTGGGACGGAGTTCCTCGCAGGCCGCGACGACGCGGTCGACGAGCCTGTCGTCGTCGCCCAGCACGGCGTCGATCTCGCGCAGTCCCGAGCAGAATGTCCGCGCCGGCGCGTCGTACCAGCGCGGCTCGTCGTAGCCCGTGTAGTTGCCCGTGCAGCCCGAGGCGTCGTGAATGACGGCGAGGCCGTCCAGCTCGTACATGGCGGAGCAGACGCCCGAATAGTCGCCGGCGTAGGCCGGCAGCGTGATCCACAGTTTGCTCACAGCACCAGCCCCGCTTTCTTCACCATATCTTTCAGGTCGATCTCCGCGCCCGCCGCGGCGCGGATCATTTCCAGCATCGCCGCGACGCCGCGGTAGCCCCAGTGCCCCTGCTGCGCGTCGGCGGGAACCACGCGCCGCGAGCCGGTGATGTAGCCGCTGTTGTAACCGATGCAGAGGCATTCGGGAAAGCGGTCGCGGAAAAGCACGCGCCGCGGGTCCTGCGGCTGTATGATCTCGACTTCGGCGCAGCGTTCGCGCAGCCAGCGGTAATTTTCCGCGTCGGAGGCGACGACGTCCTGCACGATCAGGCGCTTCACGCGAAAGCCGCGTTCCAGCAGCGCTCTGGCGAGGTCGAATGGTCGCGTCACGGCGTCGCCGTCGAGGACGACGGGCAGTCCGTCCAGAACCTCGCGCGTGCGCGCGAAATCCTCTTCGCACGCCGCTTCGTAACCCGAAAGGTCGGGACAGTCCGCGCCGAGCGCCGCCGCCAGAGCGCGATACATTTTCGTCACCTCGCGC
>NZ_ADFP01000093.1 GCF_000177335.1 Pyramidobacter piscolens W5455 | reverse complement strand
GCGGAGGCCGCGTCGTGTCCAAAAAAATCAGAATTCGTCTCAAAGCGTTCGATCACCGCGTGCTCGATACCTCCGCCGCCCAAATCGCTGAAACCGCGGCGCGCAGCGGCGCCAAGGTCGCCGGTCCGATCCCGCTTCCTACGGAGATCAACAAGTTCTGCATCCTTACATCCCCTCATGTCAACAAGGATGCCCGTGAGCACTATGAAATGAGAACCCACAAGCGTCTCATCGACATCCTCGATCCGACGCAGAAGACGATGGAAGCATTAATGCAGCTGAATCTTCCCTCTGGTGTCGATATCCAGATCAAGCTCTAACCGAGCGGGAAGCTCTGAGCCAATAAAGCTGAATCTCCCCCCCCCCTTCTGGTGGGGGAGCTCTGAGCAAAGGAGAGTGTAGGTAGTATGAGTCTTGGTATTCTTGGACAAAAGCTGGGCATGACCCGCGTATTCAATGAGGCGGGGCAGTCCGTCCCGGTGACTGTGATCGCTGCTGGTCCTTGTCCTGTGGTCGATGTCCGTACCCCGGAGAAAAACGGTTATAGTGCCATTCTTCTTGGGTTGGGCGAACGGAAGCCTCGCAAGGTGACCAAGCCGCTTCAGGGGATGTATGATCGTTGCGGCGTAAGGCCATGCCGTTGGCTACGCGAGTTCCGCATTGAGAATTCCGCCGAGTATAAAGCTGGCCAAATTGTTGACGTGGCCGTCTTTGCCGAGGGCGAGACGGTCAGCGTCACTGGAACCAGCAAAGGGAAGGGATTCGCTGGCGTTATGAAGCGCTGGAACTTTGGCGGTCTTCAGGCGAGCCATGGCGTGTCCGTGTCGCATCGTAAGCCGGCCTCAAGCGGGGCCAGCAGCTATCCGAGCCATATTTTCAAGGGCAAGGCGATGCCCGGGCATCTCGGCAACGAGCGCGTTACCATCAAGAATCTGACCGTCGTCGCAGTTGATAAGGAGAACAACCTCCTTCTCATCAAGGGTGCGGTTCCTGGCGCCAAAAACGGTCTCGTCCTGATTCACAAGCAGGGCTAGACTGAAGGAGGATCAACGAAATGCCTGTTATCAAGATTATGAATATCAGCGGAGAAGTCGTCGGGGAGAAAACACTTTCTGACGAAGTCTTCGGCGCTTCTGTTCATGTTTCTGCGATGCATCAGGTTGTAGTCGCCCAGTTGGCTCATGCCAGACAAGGGACGGCCAGTACGAAGATGCGCGGCGAAGTTCGCGGCGGCGGCAAGAAACCTTGGAAACAGAAGCATACCGGTCGCGCGCGCGCGGGGAGCAGCCGTTCGCCTCTCTGGGTCGGCGGCGGTGTGGTTCACGGCCCCAAGCCTCGTTCCTACGACCTGAAGGTCAATAAAAAGGTCCGTGCCTTGGCAATGCGCAGTGCTCTTTCCATGAGAGTGATTGAGCAGTCGCTCTGTGCGGTGGAGAACTTTGGTTTTGAGGCCCCTTCCACGAAGAAGATGAAAGGTTTCATCGACTCTCTGAAAGCCAAAAAGATCCTGTTCCTGCTTGACCAGAGAGATGAAAATGTTGTCAGATCCGCCAGCAACATTCCTGGCGCTAAGGTCCTTCATGTTGACAGCATCAACGTACTTGACCTGGTTCATCATGATCATGTCGTGGCCACGCCGGCGGTTCTTGAAAAGCTTGAGGAGGTGTACGCTCGATGAATCTTGTAGCTCATGACATCATCATCCGTCCTGTGGTTACCGAGAAGAGCAGCCGCTTAATGGAAATGAACAAGTACACCTTCGAAGTTCATCCTATGGCCAACAAAATTGAGATTCGCAAGGCCGTCGAGGTTGTCTTCAAGGTTAAAGTCAAGAGCGTCCATACGGTGAAGGTCCATTCCAAGCCCAAACGTATGGGAGCATTTCTCGGCAAGAGCCGCGCGTGGAAAAAGGCCATTATCACGTTAGCCGAGGGAGAGCGCATCCAGTTCTTCGAAGGCGCTGGCGCCTAGCGATTGGAGGAAATCTGAAAAATGGCAATCAAGGAATTCAATCCCTACACCGCCAGTAGACGTCATATGACGATCCTGAGCCGTGAAGACATCACGAAGCAGAAGCCTGAGCGTTCACTGCTTGCTGGAAGAAAGAAGAGAACCGGTGGTCGCAACAACTATGGGCGGAGAACCATGCGTTTCATCGGTGGCGGTCACATTCGCCGTCTGCGCATCGTCGATTTCAAACGCGATAAGATTGGCATCCCCGGTCGCGTTGCGGCAATCGAATATGATCCCAACCGCTCTGCTCGTCTGGCGTTGATTTTTTATGTCGACGGCGAGAAGCGCTATATCCTCTGCCCTGATCAGCTTCATGTCGGCGATACGATCATGGCCGGTCCCGAGGCGGATATCCGCCCCGGCAACGCTAAAAAGTTCAAAAACATTCCTGACGGCACCTTGGTTCACAACATCGAACTCGAACCCGGCCGCGGCGCGAAGCTGGTCCGCTCTGCCGGCGTCAGCGCTCAGCTGATGGCTCGAGAAGGAAAGTTTGCGTTCGTGCGCATGCCTAGCGGTGAGCTTCGCAAGTTCCTGCTCGAATGCACCGCCACCATTGGCGTGGTTGGCAACGGCGAACACGAGAACATCTCGCTCGGCAAGGCCGGCAAGACTCGCTGGTTGGGACGCAAGGGACGCATTCGCGCTATGATTCAGAACCCCGTCGACCATCCCATGGGCGGTGGAGAAGGCACCACGAAATCGCATCATCATCCCTGTTCGCCTTGGGGTACCCCTGCGAAGGGCTATCGTACTCGTGTGCGTAAGCCTTCTGACAAGTTCATTGTCAGACGTCGTTACGCCAAGTAGTAGGGTAAGGAGGACAAAATATGGCACGTTCTGCTAAAAAAGGGCCCTACGTCGAGGCGAGACTCCTCAAGAGGGTCGAGGAACTGAACGGGAGCGGCACCAAGAAGGTTCTCAAAACTTGGTCGCGCGCTTCCATGATCGTTCCGCCTATGGTTGGTCATACAATTGCCGTTCATAACGGCCGTACCCATGTTCCTGTCTACATCAGCGAGAACATGATCGGTCACAAGCTGGGTGAGTTCGCGCTGACCCGTCGTTTTACCGGTCACAGCGGTCAGGAGCGCTCAGTTCCGACAGCGGCGGCGGCACCTAAGGCTGCTCCGGCGGCTAAGTAAAGGGGGACGTTGACGTGCAGGCTTATGCAGTTGCCAAGGCGGTTCGCATTTCGCCTTATAAAGTTCGTCAGGTACTGCCTTTGATTCGCGGCAAGAAAGTTGGAGATGCCATGATGGTTCTCCGCTACACCCCGAAGAAAGCTGCCCGACTGGTGGAGAAGGTGCTGAAGAGCGCCGTCGCCAACGCTGAATTCAACTTCGGCATGGATGTTGAGAAACTGAAGGTCGTCGAAGCCAAGGCTGATCAGGGGCCCAGCATGAAACGTTTCCGTCCCGCGTCCATGGGGCGGGCTCATGCGTATGTGCATCGTACCAGTCACATCACTGTGACGGTCGCCGAGTAAGGAGGAAAGGACTTATGGGTCAGAAAGTTCATCCGATCGGTTATCGCATCGGCGTGATCCGTGACTGGGAATCCAAGTGGTATGCGGTTGGTAAAAACTACGTGAAAAATCTTCACGAGGATATCAAGCTGCGCTCTTGGATTAAAAAACGCTGGGAAGGCGCGGGCATTTCTCGAGTTGAGATCGAGCGTGTGGGCAAGGTCATCCGTTTCACGCTGTGGACAGCTCGTCCTGGCGTGGTGATCGGCAAACAGGGCGCCGAGTTGACGAAGGTGAAAGACGAGCTTCAGGCTCTGACTGGCACTCGGGTAATGCTGAACGTTCAGGAAATCAAAAATCCCGACGTTGACGCCCAGCTTGTGGCCGAAGGCATCGCCTCCGCTCTGGAGCGGCGCGTCAGCTTCCGCCGCGCTATGAAGCAGGCTATGTTCCGCACCATGAAGGCTGGCGGTCTGGGCATCAAGATCCAGTGTTCCGGACGTCTTGGCGGGGCTGAAATTGCCCGCACGGAGTGGTATAACGATGGACGCCTCCCCCTTTCCACTCTCCGCGCTGACGTGGACTACAGTTGCGTCAAGGCCGTGACCATGTACGGCGCTATTGGCGTGAAGTGCTGGATCTACCGTGATGAAAAAGCCTTGAACACGGCAGCGCCTCGCCCTGTTCGCAGCAGGGCGAACAAAAGGGAAGGAGGCCGGGCTTAAATGTTGATGCCGAAGAGAACAAAGTTCCGCAAGCCTCATCGCGATTGCCTTGTGGGCGAAACGAAAGGCGGAGCTTACGTGGCTTTTGGCGAGTTCGGCGTGCAGGCGATGGAATGCGCTTACATCACCGCCCGCCAGATCGAGGCGACCCGCGTCGCCATCAACCGTAAGATGCGCAAGGGCGGCAAGCTCTGGATCCGCATCTTCCCCGACGTGCCTTATACGAAGAAGCCTCTTGAAACTCGAATGGGAAAGGGAAAGGGTGCTCCTGAGTTCTGGGTCTCTGCCGTTCGTAAAGGCCGTATTATGTTTGAGCTTGGCGGGATTCCCCGCGAAGTCGCTGAGGAAGCGTTCCGCACGGCTTCTCACAAGCTTCCTATCAAGGTGCGGCTTGTGACCCGCGACAGTTTGGATGGTGAATAGTAATGGACGCCAAGAGTCTGCGTGAAATGACCGTTGAAGAGCTCATGAACAAGCACGACCAGTTCAAAGAAGAGCTTTTTAACCTGCGCTTCCAGAATGCTGTTGGCCAGTTGAAGAACACCAGCAGAATCAAAGAGGTCAAGAAGACCATCGCGAGAGTCCTTACCATTGTTCACGAAAAAGAACAGGGACTGAACGTGAACACCGGAAGGAGGTAAGGCTCAATGGAAGCGAAAACCCCTCATCGCAAGATGAAAATCGGAATCGTTGTCAGCGACAAGATGGAGAAGACGATCTCTGTCCGTGTGACCCGGCATGCCATGCACCCCGTTTACGGCAAGCGTATCATCAAGTCCAAGAAGTTCCTCGTGCACGACGCCGAGAACGCCTGCCGCATGGGCGACAGAGTCCAGTTTGCCGAAACTCGTCCTATGAGCAAGAACAAGCGCTGGACCCTCGTCAAGATCATTGAGAGAGCCCCCATCCTGGGCGGATCTGTCGAGGAGGATGTTTAACCGATGATTCAGTTAAATACAGTGCTTAACGTCGCTGACAACACTGGTGCGAAACGCGTCAAATGCATCCAAGTGCTCGGTGGCAGCCGTCGCCGTTTCGGCTCGCTGGGCGATATCATTGTCTGCGCCGTAAAGGAAGCCATTCCCAACAGCAATGTTGCCAAGGGCAGCGTCGTCAAGGCTGTGATCGTTCGTACTAAAAAGGAGCGCCGCCGCGCTGACGGTTCCTACGTGCGCTTTGACGACAACGCAGCCGTTCTGATCGACGGTAACGGCGATCCTAGAGGAACCCGTATTTTTGGCCCAGTCGCCCGTGAGCTTCGCGCGAAGAAGTACATGCGCATCATCTCGCTGGCGCCCGAAGTTGTATAGGAGGCCTGCGTGATGAGCAAAATGCGTTTGAAGAAGGGTGACCGCGTCAGAGTCATCTCCGGTAAGGACAAGGGCAAAGAAGGCAAGATTCTTGTCTCCTTCCCCGCGGAAAACAAGGTTATTGTCGAAGGCGTAAGCGTCGCTTCGCGTCACAGCAAGCCCACTCAGGCCAATCCGCAGGGCGGCATCGTCAAGAAGGAGACGCCCATTTACGCCTCCAAGGTCATGCTGATTTGCCCCAACACCGGAAAGCCCACCCGCGTTGGTCATGCTTTCTTGGAAGACGGCCGCAAGGTACGCGTGGCCAAAGTTTCCGGTGAAGTCGTCGACCAGCTCAAGTAGTGGAGGAGGCAAACTATGACCGTACGTGTGCTGGAAAAATACAAGAGCGAGGTTGTGCCTGCGCTTCGGGCGCGGTTCGCCTATAAAAACCCCATGATGATGCCCAAGATCGTCAAGGTTGTCATTAACATCGGCGTCGGCGATGCCAAGAGCGACAGCAAGTTTATCGATGCGGCCGCCGCTGAGCTTGCCACGATCAGCGGGCAGCGTCCGATGATCAAGAAGTCGAAGAAGTCCATTGCGAACTTCAAACTTCGTGAGGGTTCTCCCGTGGGCTGCAGCGTGACGCTTCGCGGCGTGCGCATGTGGGAATTTCTCGATCGACTGCTGAATCTTACTCTTGCCCGCATCAAGGACTTTCAGGGCGTTTCGAGAACGTCCTTCGACGGACGCGGCAATTACAATCTTGGCCTCAGGGATCAGCTGATTTTCCCCGAGATCAATTACGATAAGGTCGTAAAACTGCGCGGCATGAACGTTACCATCGTTACCACTGCGAATACTGACGAAGAGGCGTTTGTCATGCTCGAGAAGCTTGGTATGCCTTTTGCGCATGCTGAATAGGAGGGGTTGAGATGGCGAGAAAAGCTCTTAAGAACAAGGCTGCACTGACCCCGAAATTTTCGACCCGCGGCTACAACAGATGCCCGATCTGCGGCCGTATGCACGGTTACATGAGAGATTTTGACATGTGCCGCTGCTGCTTCCGGAACCTTGCCCGCGAAGGCAAGATCCCTGGAATTGTCAAGTCGAGCTGGTAAATTACCGCTCTGAGAAAGGGGAACTTTCATGTACGTTAACGATCCGATTGCGGATATGCTCACGAGAATTCGCAATGCGAACATGGTTTACCATGAGAGCGTTGATATCCCGATCAGCAAGATGAAGCTGGGGATTGCGAAGATCCTGAAAAGTGAAGGTTACATCCGCAACTACAAGGTCCTCAACGACCCCAAAAAGCCCGCGGGCACCATCAAGGTTTTTATGAACTATGGTCCCAACCGCGAGCGCGTCGTGCAGGGCCTTCGCCGCATGAGTAAGCCCGGCCGCCGTGTCTATGTCGGCAAGGATAAACTGCCTAAAGTCATGGGAGGCTTAGGAATTGCCATTATTTCTACCTCTCAGGGGTTGAAGACCGACGCCGAAGCCAGGCTGCTTGGCCTTGGCGGAGAAGTCGTCTGCTATGTCTGGTAAGGCGAGGGATTAACATGTCAAGATTAGGACGTAAACCCGTCACGGTCCCGCAGGGTGCCAGCGTAGAAGTTAAGGAAGACAGAATCGTTGTCAAGGGCAAGAACGGTCAGCTGTCCATGCCTCTCGTGGAAAACATTTCCGTCGAGGTCAAGGACGGCGCCGTTCACGTAGCCCGCGCCAACGAAGAGAAGCCAACAAAGGCCGCGCACGGCATGGTTCGCGCCATGATCAACAATATGGTTGTCGGCGTTACCGAAGGCTACACCAAGACGCTTGAAATCGAGGGTGTCGGCTATCGTGCCGCTATGAAAGGCAAAAATCTCGGACTGAGCCTTGGATTTTCCCATCCGGTTGAAGTGGTTCCTCCCGAAGGGATTAGCTTTGCCGTGGAAGGCGCAACCAAGATTTTCGTCAAGGGCATTGACAAACAGGTTGTTGGCCAGATCGCTGCGATCATTCGCGGATACCGCGCGCCCGAACCTTACAAGGGCAAGGGCATTCACTATCTCGGCGAACATATCCTGCGCAAGGCCGGCAAGACCGCTACGAAGTAAGACGAGGTGAGCCGATATGATTAAGACCAAGAGTAGAAATGAAATGCGTCTCCTTCGGCACAGCCGTCTTCGCAAGAGCGTTTCCGGCACCGCTGAGAGACCGAGACTGTCTGTTTTCCGTAGCCTGAAAGACATCTACGTTCAGGTGATCGACGACACCGTCGGTCATACGCTGGTTTCCGTTTCCACGAAGGAAAAGTCCGTGGCGCAGACCCTTGAGTGCGGTCATTGCACGGTAGCTGCCGCCAAGGTTATTGGCAAGCTTGTTGCGGAGCGCGCGAAGGAAAAGGGGATCACCGAGGTCGTCTTTGACCGTGGTGGCCATGTGTATCACGGCCGCGTTCAGGCTATTGCCGACGCCGCTCGTGAAGCCGGTTTGAAGCTCTAAGGAGGAATTTCAATGACCGAAAAACAGTCTGCGAGCGGTACCGAGCTGAACGAGCGCGTTGTCTTTATCAACCGTGTCAGCAAGACCGTCAAGGGCGGCAAGAGATTCCGTTTCAGTATCCTTCTTGCCGTCGGTGATGGTGAAGGCAAAGTAGGCATCGGCATGGGCAAGGCCCGAGAAATTTCCGAGGCGGTCCGCAAGGGGATGGAAGACGCGAAGAAGGATATGATCCTCGTGAAGCGCAACGGCAAGACCATCCCTCATCCGGTGATGGGACGATACGGTTCCGCCGCGGTCCTTCTTCGTCCAGCGGCCGACGGTACCGGAGTCATTGCCGGCAGCGTTGTCCGTGCCATTATGGAGCTGGGCGGAATCAAGGACGTTATGACCAAGGTTGTCGGCCATACGAGCAATCCCGTTAACGTTGCCCGCGCTACTCTGGCCGCTGTCGCCGCCTTGCGCACTCGTGACGAGATCATGACGTTGCGCGGCAAGAAAAAGTCGGAGAGCGCTTAGGAGGAAAAGGAGTATGGCTAAACTTCGTATTGTTTGGAAGAAGAGCGACATCGGCCGTCCTGAGCGTCAGTCGCGCACGATCAAGGCGTTGGGATTCCATAAGCTGAACTCGGTAGTTATTCACGAGGATACGCCCCAGATCCGCGGCATGGTTCGCGCTGTGGCTCACCTTGTCGAGTGCTCTGAAGTGAACGAGTAAGGGGGCACAATTAATGAATCTTAGTGATTTGCGTCCGGCCGAAGGCGCCAAGCACAAAGCGAAGCGCGTTGGCTGCGGCATCGGCAGCGGCAACGGCAAAACTGCCGGGAGAGGCACCAAGGGTTACGGCTCCCGTGCCGGCAGCGCTATCCGTCCCGGCTTTGAAGGCGGACAGATGCCTCTGGTTCGCCGCACGCCCAAGCGCGGCTTCAACAATTACAACTTCGCTAAGGTGTATCAGATTGCCAATCTCGGTGACATTGCCGAAATCTTCAAAGAAGGGGCCGTCATTACGGTGAACGAGCTCTTTGCGTACGGCTTGGTCCGGAACATGGATACTCCGGTCAAGATCCTTGGCGATGGCGAGCTCGACAAACCGCTGACGATCAAGGCGGAAGCCTTCAGCAAGTCCGCCGCTCAGAAGATTGCAGCCGCGGGCGGAACTGCTGAGGTGATTTAAAGTGGCTGATACCTTCCGCGACGTATTCAAACTTCCGGATCTCAAAAGGCGCATTCTCTTCACGTTGGGAATGCTGTTCGTTTTCCGCCTGGGAGCTCACATTCCTACGCCGGGCATCAACTCGGCGGCGATGTCCCAGCTCTTTGAAGGAAGTGGCGTTCTTGGTTTTCTTGACCTGTTTGCCGGTGGTGCGCTGAGAAGGTTCAGTCTTTTCTCGCTTGGTGTAGCCCCTTACATCAACGCAAGCATTGTTCTGCAGTTGGCTGCTGTCATTTTCCCGGCGCTTGAGCGTCTTCAGAAAGAAGGGCCCCAAGGGCAGAAGAAAATGACTCAGTATACGAGGTACGGAGCGATTTTCTTCGCTTTTGTGCAGGCGATCGGCATGGCCATGTGGCTGCGCCGCGCCGGCGTTCTGGCCGCGTCGGGGCTTGATTTCTTTGTCGCCGTCATTACGGCGGTGACAGGATCGGTGGCCGTGATGTGGCTTGGCGAAGAAATGACCGATCACGGCATCGGCAACGGCATTTCCTTGCTGATCTTTGCCGGTATCGTTGCCCGTCTTCCCGAGGCCGTGATTCAGACGTTCTCGATGATCAGCTCCGGTGAAATGAACGTTGTCACGCTGATTCTGGCGCTCGCCGTCATGGTTGCGGTTCTTGCGGGAGCGGTGCTTCTTGAACAGGGACAGCGCCGTCTTCCCGTTCAGTATGCGAAGCGCGTCGTCGGTAATCGCGTGTACGGAGGACAGAGCAGCTTTATTCCGCTGCGCGTCAACATGGGCGGCGTCATGCCGATCATTTTTGCCTCGTCGCTGCTGATTTTCCCCTCGACGGTGCTTCGTCTTTTCCACGGCACAGAACGGTTGGCGAATTACTTTGCCCCTGGCAGTTGGCTTTACACGGTCCTGTACGTGGTGCTGATCGTGTTCTTCGGCTTCTTTTACACAGCCATGGTGTTCAATCCGAGCGACATCGCGGATAACATGAAGAAAAACGGCGGCTTCATCCTTGGCATCCGTCCGGGGAAGCCTACGTCCGATTACATTGAGAAGATCGCTTCCCGCATCACGCTGGTGGGATCGGTATTTCTCGTCGTGGTCGCTCTTGTCCCCGATCTTCTGACGAACGTCTTCGGCATCACAAGCTTCTATTTTGGCGGAACGTCCGTCCTGATCATCGTCGGCGTGGCGCTTGAGATCGTTGAGCAGGTCAACAGCCAGCTTTTGATGCGCAATTATGAGGGCGTCCTCAAGCGTGCCAAGGGCGGCCGGGGATTGCTTCGTTTCTAGGGAGGACTGGAGATGAGAATTATTCTTGTCGGACCTCCGGGCGCAGGCAAAGGCACTCAAGCCGAGAAGATTGTCGCGAAATACGGTGTCGCTCACATTTCCACGGGCGACATCCTTCGCGCTAACGTCAAGGCTGGCACGGAGCTGGGCAGAAAAGCCAAATCCTTCATGGACGCCGGCGCTCTTGTGCCCGACGAGGTGATCGTCGGCATGATGCGCGGACGGCTCGCCGAAGACGACTGCCGAAAAGGGTTTATCCTTGACGGTTTTCCCCGCACGGTCCCCCAAGCGGAAGCGCTCACTTCGCTTCTTGCGGAAATGGAGATCAAGCTTGACGGCGTGATCCTGCTCGACGTGGACGACGAAACGGTCGTCAAGCGCCTGTGTGGCCGCCGCATGTGCAAGAAGTGCGGCAGAATCTACCATGTCGCTTTCAAGCCCTCTTCAAGAGGTGACCATTGCGATTCGTGCGGCGGCGATCTCTATCAGAGGGACGACGACAGGGAAACGGTGATTCGCCAGCGTCTGGCGGTGTATCATGACCAGACGGCTCCTCTTGTCGATTATTACGACAAGGCGGGGCTTTTGCTCAGGATCGACGCCGCCGAAGCCGGCGACCATGTTTTAAGCCGTATCGAAGCCATGCTTGAGAGGCGTGCATGATCTCTCTCAAGTCCGCTGGCGATATTGAGAAGATGCGTCGCGCCGGCGCGATCCTTGCCGATCTTCTGATGAATCTGAAGGGGATCGTCAAGCCTGGCATGACGACTGCCGACATCGATCGATACGCCGAAGACTTTATCAGGAAAAACGGTGCGGTCCCTTCCGAAAAAGGATATGCGGTACCGGGGATCCCCGAGCCTTATCCTGCTTCGGTCTGTACGTCGGTCAACGATGAAGTGGTTCATGGGATCCCCAGCGATAAACGGATCCTCAGAGACGGCGACATTGTCAGTGTCGATGTCATGGCCTGTTATCAGGGGCTCCACGCTGACGCGTGCTACACCTACGCGGTGGGCGGCATTTCGCCGCAGAGGCAGGCGCTGCTTGACGTAACACGGGAAAGTTTGGATCGCGCGATCGCCCAGGTGAAAGCCGGGGCGACTCTCGGAGACATCGGAAACGCGGTGGAATCTTTCGTGATTCCCAAAGGATATGGCATAGTGCGGGAATATGCAGGACACGGAATTGGGCGTCATCCCCATGAGGCCCCGTCGGTCTTGAACTACGGTGAGCCCGGCACAGGAGTAACTCTTTTGAAGGGTATGACGATCGCCATCGAGCCCATGATCATGTGCGGCGGCGAGACTCTGAAAGACGGAAAGGACGGTTGGCTTGTTTCGACGGCCGACGGTTCTGACGCGGCCCATTTCGAAAAAACCGTCCTTGTCACTGTGGACGGAGCAGAAATCCTGACTCCCTGGCACTAGCCGGGATCTTTGAGGAGGTTCGTAAGGTTCCATGGCTAACAAGGACGATGTGATCGAGGTCCACGGCGAAGTCGAAGAGCCCTTGCCCAACGCCATGTTTCGCGTTAGGCTTGAGACGGGGCAGGTGATTCTGGCTCATGTTTCGGGAAAAATGAGGATGCATTTCATCCGCATTCTTCCCGGCGACAAGGTTCTGTTGGAGCTGTCGCCTTACGACCTGACCAGAGGGCGGATCACTTACCGCTACAAGTAGTCGATATGCTGCCTTTCCGGCTGTTTGCGGCCGGGAGCGGAATGTCCATGAGGAGTGTGCAAACTATGAAGGTTAGATCATCTGTTAAACCCATTTGTGAGTATTGCCGAGTGATCAAGCGCAATGGCGTCATTCGCGTCATCTGCAGCCGCGATCCTCGTCATAAACAGCGTCAGGGCGCTAGGAGGTAACTGGTATGGCTCGAATTGCAGGAGTTGATCTTCCCCGCGACAAGCGTGTTGAGATCGGCCTCACCTACATCTATGGCATCGGTCTGAGCACGGCTCGCGAGATTCTCAAGAAGACCGGCGTGAACCCGGATACGCGCGTCAAGGATCTCACCGAAGAAGAAGCCCAGCTGCTTCGTTCCGAAATCGTCAACAATCACAAGGTGGAGGGCGACCTTCGCCGTGAGGTGTCCATGAACATCAAGCGGTTGATGGACATCGGCTGCTATCGCGGTATCCGTCACCGCCTGGGACTGCCCTGCCGCGGTCAGCGCACCAAGACGAATGCCCGTACGTGGAAGAACCGCAAAGGACGTTCACGTCCCGTCGCCGGTAAGAAGACCGCATAACCAAGGGAGGTAACGTTCGTGGCCAATCGCACACAGCGTAAAAAGGAAAAGAAGAATATCAGCTACGGAGTCGCCCATATCTTCTCGACGTTCAACAACACCATCGTGAGCATCACCGATAAAGGCGGCGCTCTTCTGGCTTGGGCGTCGGGCGGCAACGTCGGCTTCAAGGGCGCCCGCAAGTCGACCCCCTTCGCCGCGCAGGTCGCTTCTCAGCAGGCCGCCAAGACGGCGCAGGATCACGGCCTTCGTGAAATCGACGTCGTCGTCAAAGGCCCCGGTCCCGGCCGTGAGTCTGCCATCCGCGCCCTTCAGGCCGTCGGCCTGCAGGTCAACTCCATCAGGGACGAGACCCCCATACCTCACAACGGATGCCGTCCTCCCAAAAGACGCCGCGTCTAATACTTGTATTTTGTTGTTAAAGCTGCGTAGAATCCGTCGTAGCCTCAATCGGCTATGGAGTTATAGGAAGGGTGTGGGGATCTTTGGAGATTATGCGGCCTGAGATTCAAGTTGAAGAGTGTTCCAGTACCGCCGCGCGGCTGGTTATTGGTCCGCTCGAACGCGGTTATGGTCAGACGATAGGTAACGCTCTCCGTCGTGTACTGCTTTCTTCGATCAAAGGGGCGGCGATTAGCGCGGTTCGCGTTGAAGGCGCTCAGCACGAGTTTACGACGATCCCTGGCATGAAGGAAGACGTTATCGAGCTGCTGCTGAATCTCAAGCACGTGCCTGTCCGCTCCCATAGCGCCGAATACCGTACACTGAAGCTGGATGTGGAAGGCGGAAAGAAGGTTACGGCAGCCGATTTTCAGGAGGACAGCGACATCGAGTTCATAGATCCCGACGCGTACATCTGTACGCTGGCTGAAGGGCATTCGCTTTCGCTCGAAGTTTACATCGAGCAGGGCGTGGGCTACGCCACTGTGGATCGGCCGCGTCCGAGCTATTTACCGGTAGACGCTCTTATGATCGATGCCATTTACTCTCCGATCCTTCGTGTCAAGTACGAAGTTCAGAATGAGCGCGTCGGCCAGAAGACGGACTATGAAAAAATCGTGATGAACGTCACCACGAACGGCGTCGTCGCTCCCGATATCGCCGTCGCCGAAGCGGCGAAACTGCTTCGCGAATATTTCGATATCGTCATCCAGGAGCTTCGCAAGCTTCATCCCGCCGAGCCCGGGCTGTTCGACGACGAAAGCGCATCCCAGCCGTCCGGGAACGGTCAGGCCGGAGACGGTGCCGATAATCCGCCGGAAAATGCCCTGCTGAACAAACCGGTCAGGGAACTTGAACTTTCAATCAGAAGTGAAAACTGCCTGCTTCGCGGTGGCATTCATACCATTGGCGATCTTGTCAGCCGCAGTAAGGATGACTTGCTGAAGATCCGCAACCTGGGCAAGATCTCTCTTCGCGAGATCGAGGAGAAGATGACCAAGTACGGTATCGTCCTCAGTGACGACAAGGCAAGCGCAGAGAACTCAAGCAAGGAGGACTAAGTCCCTATGAGACATGGAGTTGCCCAGAGAAAGCTCGGCCGCAACGGCAGCCACAGACGCGCGATGCTGGCCAATCTGGTCGCGAGTCTGATCCTGGAAGGCAGCATCGAGACCACCGTGACGCGCGCGAAGGAAGTTCGCCGCGTCGCCGAGCGTTTGATCACGCGCGCCAAGGGCGGCACGTTGCACGATCGCCGTATCGTCATTTCGCGTATGAACTATAAGGAGGCCGTCATCAAGCTGTTCGACGACGTCGCCCCCCGCTTTGCGGATCGTCCCGGCGGATACACCCGCATTATCCGTACCCGTTTCCGTGTCGGCGACGCTTCGCCTATGGCTGTCATTTCGCTGGTTGACTAAAAACGCCGGAAAATGGAACAACCGAATATGATCTCCCTGAGGGGTGTTGGCTATTCTTACTCCGACACGGGGAGGCCCGCGCTTGAGAACGTCAGTTTCGAAGTGCGGCAGGGCGAGTGGATCGCCCTGGTCGGCAGCAATGGCTCTGGGAAGTCCACGCTGGCCAAACACCTTAACGCCCTGCTCGTTCCGATGCAGGGCGCTTGTTTTATTCTGGGGCTGGATTCTCGTCGGGAAGAGAATTTATGGAAAATCCGCTCTTCCGTGTCGATGGTTTTTCAGAATCCCGAAAATCAGATCGTTTCGACGGTCGTGGAGGACGACGTGGCGTTCGGTCCGGAGAATCTCGGCCTGCCGGCGGCGGAGATCCGCCGCCGCGTGGACGAAGCCCTCAAAGTCTGCGGCCTTGCGGAAAAAGCCGACAAAGCGGTTTATACTCTGTCCGGCGGGCAGAAGCAGCGTTTGGCCATCGCCGGCGCGTTGGCCATGGGCACGCGGTGTCTGGTGCTCGACGAGCCGACGGCCATGCTCGATCCCGAGGGGCGCCAGGAAGTGGTGGCGCTGCTGCGCGAGCTGCACGGGCGCGGCATCACGATCGTTCAGGTGACGCACCGCCTTGAAGAGGTGATCGGCGCCGATCGCGTGATCGTTCTCGATCAGGGGCGTTTCGACTGGGAGGGCACACCGGCCCAGCTTTTCCGCCTGAAAGACATCGGCGCCCGCTGGGGGCTGGAAGCGCCGCCCATCGTGATTCTTCGGGAGCGGCTCGTCGCCGCCGGCCTCATAACCAAGGATACTCCGCCCTCGGCGGAGGGGATAGGAACGGCTTTATGTCTATCGTCATCGAAAATTTGAGCCATATTTACCATGAAAACACTGCCCTCCAGACGGCAGCTCTGGAGGGCGTTTCGCTGTCGATCGAACGCGGCCATTGGACGTCGTTCATCGGGCATACAGGCAGCGGCAAGTCGACGCTGGCTCAGCATCTGAACGCGATCCTGCGTCCCACGTCGGGGTCGGTGACGGTGGACGGCATGACGATCCTGCCGGAGAAAAAGCGGGAAAAAACGGACTTTCGCGAGATCCGCCGCAAGGTGGGGCTGATCTTTCAGTATCCCGAGCAGCAGCTTTTCGAGGAAACGGTGCGCGAGGAACTGGCTTTCGCGCCGCGCAACTGGGGCATACCGGAATCCCGGATCGGCGAGCTGACGGCGAAGTCGATGCGCGCGGTGGAGCTTGACGATTCCTATCTCGACCGCAATCCTTTCGGCCTCTCCGGCGGCGAAAAGCGGCGCGTGGCGATCGCTTCGGTGCTGACCTGCGCGCCGGATTATCTGGTGCTCGACGAGCCGACGGCGGGGCTGGACGAGCGCGGCCGGGCGGCGCTGCTGAAGCTGCTGGACCGCATCCATCGCGAAGGCACGGGGATCGTTTTGATCACTCACGATCTGGAGATCGCCTTTTCGCGCAGCGACCGCATTCTCGTGCTCGAGCACGGGCGCTGCGCCGGGCTGGGCACGGCGGACGAGATCGCGATGCGGCTGTACCGGCGGCCGGTCGCGGGGCTGCTGCTGCCCGAGGTGATGCTGACGGCGCTGAAGTTGCGCGAGCGCGGCGTGCGCGCGCCGCTGACCTGCGACGCGGAAAGGCTCGCGCAGGCGCTGATCCGCGAGAGGAGGCGGAGCCGTTGAGATTTCTCGAAAACATGAGTTTCGGGCAATACGTTCCCGCCCGTTCGTGGGTGCATCGCCTCGACCCGCGCGCCAAGGTGGGGGCGCTGGCGCTGCTGCTGACCGGCGTGTTCATGGCGGCGCGTCCCTACGACTGGATCCTCTGGGCGGCGGTGCTGTGGCTCTGCGCGGCGCTGGCGCGGACGAGCGTGTCCTTTTTGCTGCGCTCGATCCGCACGGTGCTGTTCCTGATCGTTTTCACGGCGCTGCTGAATCTGTTTTTCGCGTCGGGGGAGCCGTTGTGGCAGTGGAGGATCTTCCGCGTCAGCCGGGAAGGCGTCGAACTGGCCTGGACGATGGCGCTGCGGCTGACGCTGCTGGTGCTGTTCGCCAATCTGCTGACGCTGACGACCAGTCCGATGGCGCTGTCCGACGGGCTGGAAAGCATTTTTTCGCCGTTCAAGCGCTTCGGTTTCCCGGCGCACGAGCTGGCGATGATGATGACGATCGCGCTGCGCTTCATCCCCACGCTGCTGAGCGAGACGGACCGCATCCTCAAGGCGCAGCTGGCCCGCGGCGCGGACCTCGACCGCGGTTCGATCGTCAGGCGCATGAAGGCGTTTATCCCCGTGCTGGTGCCCCTGTTCGTGATCGTCTTCCAGCGCGCCGACGATCTGGCGGTGGCGATGGAAGCGCGCTGTTATCGCGGCGGCGAGGGGCGGACGCGCATGAAACCGTTTCGCTGGCGCGCGGCCGACACGGCGGCGCTGGCTTTCTGCGCGCTGCTGATCGCCGCTCAGAAGCTGCTGAACTGGGTGGTCGGCTGATGCCGCGCTATTCCTGCGTGATCAGCTACGACGGCGGCAAATTCTGCGGCTGGCAGACGCAGCCCAACGGCGCCACCGTGCAGGAGTCGCTGGAACGGGTCCTGTCGCTGCTGAACGGCTCGCCGGTGAAGGTCACGGGCGCGGGGCGCACCGACGCGGGGGTGCATGCGCGCGGGCAGACGGCCTCGTTCCTGCTGGATCGGGAGTGGGAGCCGCGGCGGCTTTTGCTGGCGCTGAACGCGAATCTGCCCGAGGGCGCGGCGGTCGCGTCGGTGCGGGAACGACCAATCGGATTCGACGCGCGGCGCGACGCGCTGTGGCGCGAATACGCTTTTTTCGTGTGGCGCGGTCCGTTCTGCTACCCGATGATGAAGCCCTACGTGTGGTGGAAGAAAAAGGACGACTGGGACCACGACCTGATCCGTCGCGGCTGCGCGCTGCTGGAAGGACGGCACGATTTCAGCGCTTTCTGCCGCGCCGGCGATCTGCCGGAGAACGCGGTGCGGCGCATGCACTTTGTGCGCTATATTCGCCGCGGCCGGCTGTCGGCGTTCCGCATCCGCGGCGACGCTTTTTTGACCAACATGGTGCGGATCATGATCGGCAATCTGGACGCCGTCGCTTCGGGGCGCCGGACGCTCTCGTGGCTTGAAGGTCTGCTGGATGGCGCGAGCCGCGGCGACTCGGCCATGACGGCGCCGCCGAACGGATTGTTTTTCTGGAAGGTTGGCTACAAGGACTAAAATAGGGTACAATAAAACAGTTTCGGAGAATGCGCTTTGACCCCGCGAGATTCAAAAGCTGACCAACTTCAGAAGGGAGGCTCCTCCTCAAAATGTTTTCCCTGGGCAACGACATCGGCATCGACCTCGGCACGGCGACGGTGCTTATCTATATGAAGGGCAAGGGCATCGTGCTGCGCGAGCCGTCGTGCGTGGCGGTCGATCAGGATACGGGACGCATCCTGGCCGTCGGCTACGAGGCGAAGAACATGGTGGGACGCACGCCCGGCAACGTAGTGTCGGTGCGCCCGCTGCGCGACGGCGTGATCGCCGATTATTCGATGACGGAAGCGATGATGCGCTACTTCATGAAGAAGATCAACCGCGGCCTGCACCGCTATTTCCGCAGCCGCGTGATGATCTGCGTGCCGTCCGGCGCGACCGACGTGGAACGCCGCGCCGTGCTCGAAGCGGCGGTGGAAGTGGGCGCCCGCGACGCCTATCTGATCGAAGAGCCGATGGCCGCGGCTATCGGCGCCGACCTGCACGTGGAGGAATCGCGCGGCAAGATGGTGGTCGACATCGGCGGCGGCACCACGGACATCGCCGTGATCTCGCTGGGCGGCTGCGTCATCTCAAAATCGCTGCGCATCGGCGGCGACAAGCTCGACGAGTGCATCATGCGCTATCTGCGCAAGCAGTACAATCTGGCCATCGGCGAGCAGATGGCGGAGAACCTGAAGATCATGATCGGTTCCTGCCTGCCCGACGGCGAGGAGAACAACATGACGCTGAAAGGCCGCGACCTGGTTCAGGGGCTGCCCCGTCAGATCGAGATCAACAGCCGCAGCGTGTGCTCGGCCATCATCGAGCGCATCCAGGCCATCGTCGACGGCGTCAAGAACGTGCTGGAGATGACGCCGCCCGAACTTTCCGCCGACATCATCGACCAGGGCATCGTGCTCACCGGCGGCGGCGCGTTGCTGCGCGGCCTGCCCGAACTGATCAGCCGCAGCACCGGCATCAAGTGCGTCGTGGCCGATCGCCCGGCCGAGTGCGTGGCGATGGGCACCGGATTGGCGCTGGCCAACATCGGCAAGCTTTCGGAGAAGGGACAGGGCAGTTTTCTGTTCTCGGCCCGCCGTCAGAGAAAATGATTGACATGACCTCGCAGGATATTGAAGGGATCATTTCAGGCCCCCGCAGAACCGCTCAGGAACTTCCCTGGTGGGCCTGCGGGGGCCTTCGTTTCGGCTGTCTGGGCTGCGGCCGCTGCTGCCGCGGCGCTTCCGGCGGGATCTTCATGCGCCCCTGCGAGGAACGGTGCATTGCCGCGGCGTTGTGCCTGACGGCGGAGCAACTGCGGTCGCGCTTCGAGACGTCGCGCTGGCGCTTCCCAAGCCTGAAAGAGACGGGCTGCGGCCGCTGCGTCATGAACGGCGACGACGGACGCTGCCGCGTTTACGCTTGTCGTCCCGTCGAGTGCCGCACCTGGCCGTTCTGGCCGGAGCTGCTCGAATCGCCGCAGGCCTGGCAGGCGGCGGCGCGCCGCTGCCCCGGCATGGATTCCGGGCCGCTGTGGAGCCCGCGACGCATCGCCGTCGTGCTGGCGGCTCACGAAGATTACGTGAAGAAACTCTCCCGCGAATGGGGAAAGGAGGTCCGCTGATGGAAGAAAGCCTGTGGGAACTGCTCACTGAAGTCAACTGGAAGATGATCGCGCTGACGCTCCTGGCCGGCGGCGTCCTGTCGATCATCGGCGACCGCGTCGGCATGAGATTCGCCAAGCGCCGCGTGACGCTGTTCAATCTGCGTCCGAAATACACCTCGTCGATCCTGACCGCCTGCACGGGCATGCTGATTTCGCTGTGCGTCATCGCCATTCTGGCCGTCGTCTCCGAATCGGTGCGCACCAGCCTGTTTTCCATGCAGTTCATCCAACGCCAGATCGTGGACCTGACGCGGCAGCTGCAGGACAGCCGCAACGAGCAGCAAGTTTCTTCGCTGCTGATCGTCGAGGCGCAGCAGCAGCTCACCAGCAAGGAAAAAGAGCTGGACGACCTGCAGGCTCGGGCCGACGCGCTGCGCAAGACCACGGAAGAGATGCAGGCCGAACGCGACCGCCTCACCCAAGAGCGCGCCACGCTCGAAGAGGACGTGAACCGCATCCGCACGACACTGGGCAAACTTCAGGAGGGACGTATCGTCGCGTTCTCCGACGAGCGCCTCGGGCAAGAAGTGATTCCCGAAGGCGTCACGACCGAAGCGGAAGCCCGCAGGTACCTGGACCGCCTCAACGAGCGCGTGCGCTTCGAAGTGGCCCGCCGTTCCGACGCCGTGCCCGCCTCGATCTCACTCGAAGAGGATCCCGAGTCGTTGCGGAACGCCATGCAACGTATCCTCGCCTACGACAGCCGCAAAGTCGTGCGCGCCATGGTGCCGCAGAACATCGCCGCCGGCGAGACGGTGCGCCTCGTCTACCGCGTTTACGAGAGTTCGCTGGTTTTCCGCAAGGAAGAAACGCTGATCACCCGCGTGCTGCGCTTCAAACCGAGCGCCGAGCAGGCCGAGACCATGCTCAGCTACATGTTGCGCGAGCTGAACCGCATGGCCACCTCCAGCGGCATCCTCAACGATCCGCTCACCGGCATGGTCGGCGGCATCCCCGCCAACGACTTTTACGACGGCGTCGAGCGCCTCGCCGCCGCGAAGGCGCCGCTGCGCGCTACCCTGCTGGCCGCTCGTGACATCTACAGCGAAGGGCCCGTGAGCGTGAAAATCGTCGTGGAACAGAACGTGAGCGTTGACAATCTCGATCCACTGGACGAAGATCTGCCCGATCTTGCCGTCGCCGCGGAGCGGGGAAATCCTTCCGCGCTGGCGAAGACGACGGCCCGGAAATGAACTGGGCTCCTGTCGTCGAACTGCTGGGCCATCTGCTGATGCCGGAAAGCTGCCCCGTCTGCGGAAAGCTGGCCTCCCCGCTCTGCCCCGAATGCCTGGGGAAAATTTCCGCCCCCGAGCCGCCCCTGCCGCACTGCCTGCGCTGCGGCGGCGCTTCGCCCTGTGAACGCCACGGTCGCCGCTATGAAGCGCGCGCCCTGACGCTGCACAAAGGCGAAGCGCGCGAGCTGCTGCTGACAGTCAAGTACGGCGGCTCCGGCGTGGCGGCGCAAAAAATGGGGGCCGCGTTGGCCCGGCTGGTCGGCGAAAATGAGCGTCAGAGCGGATGGGCCATCGTCCCCATTCCGCCGCATCCGCGCGCATGTTTTTTCCCGCGCGGCGACAGCCACCTGCAGTGGATGGCCCGCGGCCTTGCCGGCGCCCTCGGCGCTCCCGTGCGGGAGTGCCTGCGCTGGAAGGAAAAACGCACGCCGCAGAAACAGCAGCCCGATTCGCAGTCGCGCCGCGCCATGCCCGAAGACAGCTTCGTCTGCGCCGGCGCGGCGCCGGAACAAGCGTTGCTGCTCGACGACGTCAGCACCACCGGCACCACGCTGCTGCGCGCCGCCCAATGCCTCTACGCCGCCGGCGCGAAAGAAGTGCTCAGCCTGTGCTGGAGCGTCGCGTCGAAAAGATGAATCCGCATCGTTCGGAAAGCGCAGCCTGAGGCTTCCATAGAGAGAATATGATCGCTGCGCAGTCTGCGTAACTTGCTGTGCGGATCTTCCTTGAGAATCTTTGAGTGAGAAGCAAAAAGCGAATTTTTCGCACTTTTTTTTCAAAAAATTCTTGTCTTGTACGATCGGTAAAAAAGTTTAGGATAAAATCTGTGTTTCCGCATCGCATCGTGGTCAGTATTTGTCATGACGCGTTAATTTTTGTCGGGGGGAGAAGTTCATGATGGAATTGTCAATGATAGCAGCAATTGCGGCGGGCGCTGGTGGAACCTCTGTTGAGGATGGGGACGGCAAATGTCCCCGCAGATGTTGTTGTAACTGATTATCGGAAACCGGAAGAAAGGGCCATACATTCATGTTTACAGTCACCGAGTTCCTGCATCAGGAAGTCAAACCGGCGCTGGGCTGTACCGAACCGGGGGCCGTGGCGCTGGCCGTGGCCAAGGCGTGCGAGCAGCTGAGCGCTCCGGCTGAGCGTTTGGACGTGATCGTCAGCGACAACATCTTCAAAAACGGCATCGCCGTCGGCGTCCCCGGCACTAACGGCGCTCGCGGCAACGAAATCGCCGCGGCGCTGGCTGTGTTCTGCGGCCATAGTGCCTACAATCTTGAAGTGCTCAAGGATGCAACCGACGAAGACCTGGATAACGCCAAAGAGTTTATTGCCGAAGGGCGGCTGAAATTGACGGCCAGCGGGCAAGGCGGCGTCTACGTGAAAGCCATGGCCTCCCACGGCGACGAAACCGGCGTCGCCGTGATCGAGCAAGCGCACGGCAACATCACGCTGGTAAAGAAGAATGGAAAGGTCGTCTTTCAGGCGGTACCTCACTGCGACGAAACCGTTTCTGCCGCTGCGGCTTCTTCGGTCTCGATCCCTGACCAGGTAAAGATGATGAATTTCGAGGAGCTCGTCGCGCTTGCCGGGCAGTTGTCGCCTGAAGACATCGATTATGTTTGGCAGGGTGTGAACATGAATTTGCGAATCGCCGATTACGGCTTTGAGAACGACGTCGGCCTTGGCTTGGGGCGGACTGTCAGAGCCGCAGCCGGGAACAATTACGAGAACGACCTGGCCGCCCAGGTAAAAGCCGTTTCCGCGGCGGCTTCCGACGCGCGCATGGACGGCGTGTCGCTGCCCGTCATGAGCAGCGCCGGCAGCGGCAACCACGGCATCACTGCGATCCTTCCCGTTTACGTCGTCGGCACGGCGAAGCACAAGTCCCGTGAGGAAATTGCCCGCGCGGTGGCATACAGCCATCTGGCGACGAGTTTCGTCAAGAGCCGCATGGGACGTCTGAGTCCCGTCTGCGGCTGCGCCGTGGCGGCCGGAGCCGGAGCGGCGGCCGGCATCGTCAACGTCATGGGCGGTACGGACGCTCAGGCCAAGAAAGCCATGGAACTCGTGCTCGGCAACATCACCGGCATGCTCTGCGACGGCGCCAAAGAATCGTGCGCGCTCAAAGTGGGCACCGGTGCGACCGAAGCGTTTTACGCCGCGCAGATCGCCTTGTCCGGCGGCGGCATGACCGTGTCGCAGGGCGTCGTCGACGTGAACAGCTTCACCCGCACCGCCGAGAACGCGGCGAGATTGAACCGCGAAGGCATGAAGGACGTCGATCACACCATCATCGACATCATCACGCACCGTTAGAAATGATGGTCATAAAAGCCGACCTTGAACCGTGCAAAAAACGGTGCAAGGTCGGCTTTTTTGTTGAGCCGCGTTTCATCGAGTTTGATGAAACGCGGCTCCTTCGTTGAAAAAGACGTCATGCCGTACCGTTATTATGCCACAACGGGCGGAGCGGAGCCACGGCGGCGCAAAAAGCGTTTCTTTGAAGAATTTTTTTCGTTTGTGAAACTTTGGTTTTTTCATTTTGGATTGGCCTTATAAAAATTTATCTTGACAGCGCTCAAAGGCAATGCTAATATCGCTTCAGTTTTTATTTACTGCTGAATAATAGTTTATTCATGCATCGTATTGAGGTGAAAAAATATGAATTTATGGGGAGGACGCTTTCAAGGCGCCGAAGACGAACTGATGAAGGCCTTCGACAATTCGCTGCCGCTGGGCAAGCGTTACTGGAAGGAGGACATCGAAGGCAGCCTCGCGCACGCGGCCATGCTCGGCGCCTGCGGGATCATCACGAAGGAAGACGCCGAGGCGATCCGGAAAGGGCTGAAAGAGATCTTGCGCGACATCGAAAGCGGCGCGCTCGCGATCGGCGACGAGGGCTACGAGGACATTCACAGCTTTGTGGAGCTGAACCTGACGGAGCGCATCGGCGAGGCGGGCAAAAAGCTCCACACGGCGCGCAGCCGCAACGACCAGGTGGCCGTGGATTCGAAGCTCTTCGCCAAGAACGCCGCCGCGCGGGTGGAGGAAAAACTGGACAAACTGTGCGGCGCGCTCAAAGCCACGGCCGACGCCAATCCATGGCTGATGCCCGGCTACACGCACCTGCAGCGCGCGCAGGCCGTCACCTTCAAACATACGCTGATGGCCTTCGAGCGCATGTTCCAGCGCGACCGCAAACGCCTGCGCAACGCCGTGGAGATCATGATGGAGGACTGCCCGCTGGGCTGCGGCGCGCTGGCGGGGACCACGCATCCCATCGACCGCGGCATGACCGCCGCGGCGCTGGGGTTCCAAAAGCCCTGCGACAATTTTCTCGACGGCGTCAGCGACCGCGACTATTTCTGCGAGCTGCTCGGCGTCTTTGCGATAATTCTCATGCATCTCAGCCGCCTGAGCGAATCGATCATCCTCTGGTGTTCGCAGGAATTCCATTTCGTCACGCTCAGCGACGCCTATTCCACGGGCAGCAGCATCATGCCCCAGAAGAAGAACCCCGACAGCGCCGAACTGATCCGCGGCAGCGCGGGGCTGGTCTACGGCTCGCTGATGGCGATGCTGACGGAGATGAAGGGGCTGCCGCTGGCCTACAACAAGGACATGCAGCTCGACAAGCGGGCCTTTCTGCCGGCGCTGGACGACACGCTGATGTGCCTCGAGATCATGAGCGGCCTCGTCGCCACGATGACAGTCCACCCCGAGGCGATGAAAAAAGCGCTTCACGACGGTTTTCTCAACGCCACCGAGCTGGCCGACTACCTTGTCAAACGCGGCGTGCCCTTCCGCGACGCGCATGCCATCGTCGGCGCGGCGGTGCTGCTGTGCGAGAAAAAAGGCTGCGCGATCGAGGACCTGCCGCTGGAGGAGCTGCAAAAACTCAGCCCCGCGATCGGCGCGGACGTGTACGGCCAGCTGGATTACGAAAACACGATCAAGCTGGGCGTCAAGAGCCTGATGCTATGAAGATCTGCGTCGTCAATCCCGACAGCGGCCTCGACGCGGCGGGGCTGAAGCTGAGGGTCGAGCGGCTGCGCCCCTTCGCCCGCCCCGATACGGAGATCGTCATGATCTGCCCGCGCAAGAACAACCTCTGCGTCGATTCGTGCCTCGACGCGGCGCTGGACGCGCCGGAGATCGCGGAGATGGCGCTGCGGGCGCAGGCGGACGGCGCCGACGCGGTGTGCCTGTACTGTTTCAGCGATCCCGGCTTCGACGCCTGCCGGGAACTTCTTCACGTCCCCGTCGTCGGCGGCGCGCAGGCCGCGGTGCTGCTGGCCAGCCAGCTGGCCCTCGGCTTTTCGGTGCTGACCACGTCGGCGCGGCGCATCCCGCAGAAAAAAAACTTTCTCCGCGCGCTGGGCGCCGATCCCGCCAGGATCGCGAGCGTGCGCGGCGTCGAACTGCCGCCGGGCGCCTCGCGGGAACGGAGCGAAATCATTGAAATTCTCGAAGCGTGCGGACGGCGGTGCGTCGAAGAGGACGGTGCCGACGCCGTGATCCTCGGCTGTCTCGGTTTCGCCGGCATGGGCGCGGAACTGACGGAACGGCTCGGCGTGCCGGTGATCGATCCCGCCGCCGCGCTGATCGCCACGGCCGAATCTTTGGTCGTTCAGGGGCTGAGCCACAGCAAGCGGAGCTGGCCCGATCCACCGGCGGCGCGGCGCTTCTGGGGCGCGGGAACCGTCGAAAATTGAACTATGTATCGAAGGAGGAACGAAAAACATGAAATTCAGCGTCAAAAAATTTGCCGCCGGCGTTGCGGCGGCCATGCTGTGCGCCGCGTCGGCCTTGGCGGCCAAGCCGCTCGAAGGGCAAAAGCTGAAGATGGCGGTCAGCCCCACGTTCCCGCCTTTCGAGTTCGAGCGGCTCGACGAGCAGGGCAACGCCCGCATCGTCGGCTACGACATCGACATGGTGGACGCGATCGCCGCGGAGCTCGGCTTTACCTACGAGCTGGTGCACACCAACTTCAAGGGGCTGATGGGCGAGCTGGCCAGTCATCGCGTCGACTTCGTCGTTTCCGGCATGTCGCCCACCGAAGAGCGCAGGAAGACGGTCGACTTTTCCGTGCCCTACTATTATTGCCAGACTTCGATCATCCAGCACAAGGGAGCCAACATCAAGACCGTGGCGGACCTAAAGGGCAAGCGGATCGCCGCTTCCTTCGGCACGCAGTACGCCGACTTCGCCGAAGCGGCCGGGGCCGTCGTCGCCGCGATGGACAGCAGCACGTACAGCATGCAGGAGCTCCTGGCCGGCCGCGCCGACGGCGTGGTGCAGGACGCCGCTTCCGCTTCCATCCGCGTCAAGCAGCATCCCGGGCTCGAATACTTCGTGCTGCCGCAGGACGAACTCGACAAGGTGCAGGGCGGCAACGTCTCCGACTGTTTTGCCGCCGTGTTCCCCAAGGGCTCGAAACTGGAACCGCTGTTCACCGGGCAGATCGAGAAGATGCAGGCCGACGGCACGATGAAGGCCATTTACGAGAAGTGGATAGGCCCATGGCCCTACGGCGACGCGGCGGCCAAGCCGCTTCAGGGCGAGCATTACAAGCTGGCGATCAACGCCACCTTCGCGCCGTTCGAGTTCGCTCAGGTGAACGACACAGGCGAGAGCGTCATCACCGGTTTCGACATCGACGTGCTCGACGCCATCGCCGCGGCGCTCGGCTTTACCTACGAGATCAAGGACATGAACTTCTCCGGCCTGATCGGCGAGCTGCACAGCGGCCGCGCCGACTTCGTCATCTCCGGCCTGTCGGACACGGAAGAGCGCCGCAAGAGCGTCGATTTCTCCGTTCCCTATTATTTCTGCAAGACCGCCATCGTCTCGCCGGCCGCCGCGCCGCTGAAAAACATGGCGGAGATGAAGGGCAAAAAGATCGCCACCGTGTTCGGCACCGAGTACGCCAAGGTGGTCGAGGCTTCCGGCTCAATTCCCACGCTGCTCGACAACAGCACCATGGTCACTCAGGAACTGCTGAACGGGCGCGTCGACGGCGCCGTCATGGACGCCTCGCAGGCCAAGACGAAGTGCGAGCAGAACGGGGGCTACGTGTATCACGTCATCCCCAACGAAGACCTCGAAAGCGCGCATTACGTTTCCGGAGCGTATTCCATCGCCTTCCGGAAAGGTTCCGGGCTGATCCCCCTGTTCAACGAACAGATCGGGAAGATGTTCGCCAGCGGGCGGATGAACGAGCTGATCGTCAAGTGGATGGGCGAGGAGTTCGTCAAGTAACTTTTTCCCAAAAAAGAGCGGCCGAAGGACTCGCCGCCGCGCGCGGAGATCCCTTCGGCCCTGTGTGGCGGGCGCGCCGCGCGTCGCCGCGGCGGCTTTGCGAAACGCCGCAGGAAGGAAGAAATATGAGAAAATCGCTTTTTGGCCGCAAAAGAGCGCCGCTGCTGGCCCTCGCGGCCGTGCTGGCTCTGGCGGGGCTGGCCTGGGCCGCGCCAGCCCCGGCGCGCCGGTTCGCGCTGCATTTCGAACGCATCTGGCCCTATTACAAAGTCTTTTACAACGGCATGATCAATTCGCTCGAGGTGACCTTCATGTCCGTGATCATGGGCTCGATCTGCGGCACTGTGCTGGCGCTGCTCAAAGTCTCGCGCCTTGGGCCGCTGTCGTGGTTCGCCACGGCCTACACCTCGGTGTTCCGCGGCACGCCGCTGATGGTGCAACTGTTCCTCGTCTATTTTGCCACGCCCCAGCTCTTCGATTATCAGATCCCGGCCTTCAACGCCGTGGTGCTGACCTTCGGGCTCAACTCCGCCGCCTACGTGTCCGAGATCCTGCGCGGCGGCATCCAGTCCATCGACGTCGGCCAGCGCGAGGCCGCCATGGCCCTGGGCGTGCCCTACCGCGCCATGATGTTCGACATCGTCATCCCTCAGGCGCTGCGCACCGTGCTGCCGTCGCTGGTCAACGAGCTCATCGCCCTGCTCAAGGACACCTCCATCGTCGCCACCATCGGCATGCTCGACATGATGCGCGCCGCCCAGACCGCCATGAACTCCACCTATCTGGCTTTCGAGCCGTTCATCGTCGTCGCCGGCATGTACTACGTGCTCGTGATGATCTTCACGGCCGTCGCCTCGCGCCTGGAGAGGAGGCTGCACAAAAGTGATCGAAATTAAGGATCTGAAAAAACAATTCGGCTCCCTCGAGGTGCTTCGGGGCGTCAACCTGAAGATCGACGACGGCGAAGTGGTGTCCGTCATCGGCCCCTCCGGCTCGGGCAAGTCGACGCTGCTGCGCTGCATCAACCTGCTCGAGACGCCCACGTCGGGGCAGGTCGTCATCGACGGGCTGGACATCACCCAAAGAGGCGTGGACATCCAGAAAGTGCGCGAGAACGTGGGCATGGTGTTCCAGCACTTCAACCTGTTCCGGAACAAGAACGTGCTCCAGAACATGATCTACGCGCCCATGAAAGTGCGCGGCCTTCCCGAGGCGCAGGCCGTCGAAAAGGCCATGCGGCTGCTCGATCGCGTCGGTCTGGCCGACAAGGCCCGCGCCTATCCTTCCATGCTTTCCGGCGGACAGCAGCAGCGCGTCGCCATCGCCCGCGCCCTGGCCATGGAGCCGCGCACGTTGCTTTTCGACGAACCGACCTCGGCGCTCGATCCCGAGATGGTCAAGGAAGTGCTCGACGTGATCCGCGGCCTGGTTTCCACCGGCATCACCATGGCGATCGTCACCCACGAGATGGGCTTCGCCCGCGAGGCTTCCGACCGCGTCTGCTTCGTCGACGGGGGCGTGATCGCCGAAGACGCCGCGCCGTCGGAGTTCTTCTCGTCGCCGAAGTCGGCGCGCGCCCGGCAGTTTTTGGAAAAAGTGCTTTAGACGCAGAGAAACGGAGACTGAAAAATGGAAGACCGGCTGCATTGGAAAAACGGCGCCCGCTGCGCCGTGATGCTGACGTTCGATCTCGACGGGGACACCACGTGGAAGAACGGCAACGCCCACTACGAAGGCGGCGACAAGTTCCTGAAAGCCCGCTCGGTAGGGCTTTACGGCCCCAACCGCGGCGCTCACGCCATCCTCGACCTGCTGAAAAAATACGGCGTCCCCGGCACCTTCTTCGTGCCCGGCAAGGTCGCCGAGGACAACCCCGGGCTGATCCGCCGCATCGACGCCGAAGGGCACGAGATCGGCCAGCACGGCTACACGCACGAAATGTTCTTCAACTACGGCCGCGAGCGGCAGATTGAGATCATAGAAAAATGCCAGAACATCTTCTGCGACCTGATCGGCAAGCCCGCCCGCGGCTTTCGCACCCCGTCCGGCGACTGGTCGCTGGACACGCCGCGCCTGCTGTACGAGCGCGGCGTCGACTACAGCAGCTCGATGCGCGGCAACGACCGCCCCTATCACACCGCGATCGACGGCGAAAAGACCGACTTCATCGAAATCCCCACGCGCTGGGAACTGGACGATTACGTCGCCACCGCTTACAATTACTTCCCCGCCGAGCCCGACGGCCAGGACCGCATCTCCGGCTACGACCTCGTTTACGACAATTTCTCGCGCGAGTTCGACGGCTATTACGAATACGGCCTGTGCTTCGTCAGCATGATCCATCCGCAGGTCACCGGCACTCCCGGCCGCCTGCGCATCCTCGAAAAGCTGATCGGACACATCAAAGAACGCGGCGACGTCTGGTTCGCGCGCGGCGGCGAGGTGGCGCAGTGGTACCGCGAGCATTACGACCGCGAGGAGGTCCTGAAAAATGTCTGAAATCGAGTGGAAGGACGGCGCCCGCTGCGCCGCTCTGATCACCGTCAACCTCGACGCCGAAAACTTCTGGCTGGCCGTCGATCCCGACGTCGGGGAGCGTCCCAAGACTCTGTCCATGGGGCAGTACGGCATGGACCGCGGCCTGCCGCGCCTGCTGGATCTGCTCGACGAGCTGGAGGTCAGGGCGACGTTTTTCGTGCCCGGCTCGACCGCCGCGGCCTACGCCGAAAAAGTGAAAGACGTCGCGTCCCGCGGACACGAGATCGCCCTGCGCGGCTGCGAACTGCTCAACTGGGGCCTGCTGCCCGCCGAACGGGCCGCGGCCGACATGGAAAAAGGCGCCGCCGTCCTCGAAAACGTCGTCGGCGCGCAGCCCAGAGGCTACCGCGCCCCCATCGCCGAGTTTACCCTCGACACCCTGCGCGCCGCCCGCGCCAACGGCGCCGTGTATTCCAGCAACCTCAGCAGCGACGACCGCCCCTTCTGGCTCGATCTGGAAAACGGCGAAAAACTACTGGAAATCCCCGTCCACTGGGCCCTTTACGACCTGCCGTACTTCGCCTTCAACTACCACCCGCCCATGCCGAAGGGGCAGGGGCGGATCGCCAACTCCGCTCAGGTCTTCAACAACTTCCGCGAAGAATTCCTCGGCTGCGCCGAGCGCGGCCTCTGTTACGTGCTCCAGCTCGACCCGCAGACCGCCTGCACGCCCGGGCGCATGCCGCTGCTGCGCGGGCTGCTGACGGAGATCAAGGAGAGCGGAGCGGCTTGGCTTGCCACCGGCGGCGAAATGTACGACTACTGGTCCGCCGTTTATCCCGCGAAGTAGCGCCTTCCTGCGAAACAGGAACGGATGTGCCTGCGGGACCGGAAGTTCGCATCCTCTTCCCCGCCGCCATTTTTGCGCGGCGCGTTTCCGTCGAGGCCGCGGCCGCGGCTTGTCAAAAAACGCCTGCCTGTGTTATAATGCGCTTTGTTCGCGGAGGGGTGTCCGAGTGGTCGATGGTGCTTGCTTGGAAGGCATGTGTACCTTTGGGTACCGGAGGTTCGAATCCTCTCCCCTCCGCCAATGCTTCTTCATGAACCCGAGAAAGATGAAATCCAGCGTGAAATCGACGAAACTCTTCAAGGCCCTGCATTTTTTATTTGCAGGGCCTTGAGTCGTATTTAAAGCCGGCTTTCCGCAGACTGCGCCGCCCGCTTTGCGAATCTCCCTCGCAGCGCCCTCGCGTTCGGCTTTTTGATCGGGAAACAGGATGAAAATGCCGCGCAGACACGCGCCGCGCCGCGATAACGTGCGGCGCGGGATTGAAAAAATCGCCGCTGACGGCTTCCCGGAAAGCGCCGGGGCACGGTTCCCGTGTGGCCGCGGGGCTATTGCGAAAATTCAGGCTTTTGCCCGAGGCCGTTTTACGGTAAATTAATGTGCGCGTTCATGATATAATAAAATCAGCCTAAAAAAGTAACGATCTTTTTATTATGGCAAAGTCGCGTCTTTTGCACTCAAATATTCATTTAAAAATGGAGGGATGCAGATGATTCAGTTCAGCGAGGCTCAGGTGATGATTCGCGACATGGTCCGCGAGTTCACGAAGAACGAAGTCGCTCCGCGCGATCAATGGATGGACGAGAACGGATTCGATCACGATCTGCATAAAAAGCTGACGGAAGCCGGTCTGATGGCCATTCATATGCCGGAAGAGTACGGCGGAGGCGGCGGCGACGCGATCACCAGCGAGATCGTGATCAACGAAATCGCCAGGGGCAGCGCTTCCGTGGCGCTGTTCCTCGACGCTCATTGGCTGGCGGCCGACATGATCCTCCTTCACGGCAGCGAGGCGCAGAAGAAAAAATATGTTCCGCAGTGCGCCGAAGGCAAGGTTTTCGCTTTCGGTCTGACGGAATCCAACGCGGGCTCCGATGCGGCGGCGATCAAATCGGTGGCGGAGAAGCAGCCTGACGGCGGCTATATCCTCAACGGAAGCAAGGCGTGGATCACGAACTCCGGCGTCGCGGATTACTACCTGATCATGGCGAAAACGGATCCCGCGGCCGGCAACCACGGCATTTCCGTGTTCGTCGTTCCCAAAGACGCCGAAGGGCTGACCGTCGGCAAATTCGAGAAGAAGATGGGCATGAGGGGCACCGCCACCTGCGAACTTTCTTTCGACAACGTCAGGCTTCCCGCCGATTCTTTGGTCGGCGACGAAGGCAAGGGATTCATGATCGCCATGCAGGCTCTGGACGGGGCGCGCATCTCCATCGGCGCCATCGCTTCGGGGCTGATGCAGCACGCCATGGATAAGGCCGCCGCGTATGCCAGGGAACGCACGACGTTCGGCAAGCCCATCGCCAGGCACCAGGCGGTCGGATTCAAGTTCGCCGATATGGCGGCCAAAATCCGCGCCACCGACCTGATGGTCTGGGATACCTGCGAGCTCAAGCGGCAGGGGAAGCGATTTTCCGTCGAAGCGGCGGAGCTGAAGCTCCTGGCCTCCCGATGGGCATGCGAAGTGTGCGACGACTGCATTCAGATCTTCGGCGGCAACGGCTACAGCGCGGAATTCGACGTCGAGAGATTCTATCGCGACGCCAAGCTTTTGGAAATCGGCGAAGGCACGAGCGAGATCCTGCGTCTGGTCATCAGCAGCTCCGTCCTCGGCCGATAGCCCCGCGTCCATCGAGGCATGGAATCCGATGAAAATCCTCGTTTTTGTCAAGCAGGTTCCGGATACTGACGACGTCGCGCTCGACCCGAAAACGGGACGGCTCGTGCGGGAAGGCGTGGAGAGCAAACTCAACCCGGTCGATGCGAACGCCGTTGAAGCGGCTGTACAGCTCAAAGAAAAGCACGGCGGCACGATCGGCGTTATCAGCATGGGGCTGCCCCAGGCGGAAGACGTTCTGAAAAAAGCGCTGGCGCTTGGCTGCGACGAGTCGTATCTGTTATCGGACCGTCCGCTGGGCGGCGCGGACACGCTGGCAACGGCGTATACTCTGTCCCTGGCGGCACGCCGGATCGGCGGCTATGACCTGCTCCTGTTCGGGCGCAACGCTATCGACGGCGATACCGCGCAGACGGGGCCCGCCACGGCGGCCTTCCTCGGCATCCCGCAGATCACGCTGGCCTCTTCCATAGACGTCGAGGACGGCTGGGTCGTCTGCGAGCGACGTCTGGAGGACTGCACGCAAAAAGTCAGAGCCAGAATGCCCGCTCTCGTGACCGTCACGGCGGAGATGAACAAACCGCGTTATCCCAGGCCCGTCGATATCGTGAAGGCGCTGAAGAAGCCGCGGCACACGTGGACCGCTCAAGACCTGTGGGCGGATCCCTCCCGGATCGGGATGAACGGCTCGCCGACGTCGACGCGCGGACTGATGGAGCCGCCGAAACGCAAGGCCGACACGAAGTATTTTCAGGGGCAGCCGCGGGAAATCGCGACGCAGATCGCCGATCTGCTGCACAACGAGCGCCTGATTTAAGGGGGCGAAGCTCATGGCACAGGAAGACTGCAAGGGAATATGGGTGTTTGCCGAGCAGCAGAACGGAGAATTGAACGACACGGTTTTCGAAATTCTGGCACAGGCCCTCGATCTGAAAAAACACACCGGAGAAGAAGTCACGGCGGTGCTTCTGGGCAAGGGCGTGACCGCGTTGGCCCCGGTCCTTTTCGAGTACGGAGCCGACGCCGCGATCGTCGCCGAGAACGACGCCCTGGCGCAGTACAGCGCTCGTCCTTACGAAAAAGCCCTGACGCAGCTGGCTCAAAAGTATCGGCCTTCCATCCTGCTCTACGGGGCCACCTCGCTGGGGAGAGATTTGGCTCCGCGCGTGATGGTCTCTTTGCGCACGGGGCTGACCGCCGACGCGATAGACCTGGGCTTCGACGAGGACGGAGTGTTTTATCAGACGACGCCGGCATACGGCGGCAACATCCTTGCCCGCATTGCGATCCTCGAAAAGAGGCCGCAGATGGTCACCGTCCGTCCGAAGATGTTCGATCCCGTCGAGCCGCGCCCCGGCGCCGCGGGCAGGATGATTGCCGAAACGGTGGACGTCGCGGCGGACGGCGATTACGAAGTTCTTGAAACGATGGCGCGGCAGGATTCCGGCGAATCCATAGAAGATGCGGACATTCTGGTTTCGGTCGGGCGAGGGATCAAGAGCGAAGCAGACCTGGAGCGTTTGAACGAGCTCGCCGCCCTTCTGGGTGGGCGTCTTGCGGCGTCTCGTCCGCTGGTCGACAACGGATGGCTCCCGCATGACCGGCAGATCGGCCAGAGCGGCACGACCGTGAAGCCCAAGTGTATCTTCAACGTCGCGATTTCAGGTTCGGTCCAGTACCAGGTCGGCATGCAGAAAGCCGGCTGCATCATCAGCGTCAACCATACCAAGGGCGCTCCGATTTTCGACATCTCCCACTACGGCGCGGTGACCGACTACAGGACGCTGGTACCGGCCCTGATCGAGGAGATCAAAAGGAGGAAAGCCTGAAGGTTTGGGTCCGCGCTTCGTCCGGAGATTTATAACACTCTGAAGGAGGATTTTGTCCATGAGCGATCGTACGTTTATCATCCCGGAATTCGGCCCCCTTGCGGGGATGAGGATCATCGACAGCGGCTCTCTCATCGCGATGCCCTTTGCCGCCACGGTATTGGCCGATTTCGGGGCCGAAGTCATCCACATCGAACGCCCCGGCGTCGGCGACACGCTGCGTTTGATGGCCCCGTTCGCTACCGTCAACGGCAAGAAAGTTTCCACGGCCTGGGCGCAGGACGCGAGAAACAAACTGTCCATGACGCTCGAGCTCAACCTCAAGCACGAAGAAGTCAAGGAAATCTTCTACGGGCTTCTCAGGGAAGCCGACGTCTTCATGGAGAACATGGTCTGGCTGGAGAAACTCGGCATCTACGACGAAGAACTGCTGAAGGTCAATCCGAGACTCGTCATCGTTCACGTCAGCGGACTCGGGCACAAGGAATTCGGCGGCGTCCCGTCGGTCTGCAACAGGGCTTCGTACGACATGATCGGGCAGGCGTTTTCCGGCTGGCTGTACCTGCAGGGCGACCCCGACCGCGATCCGGCCGTGTCCAAGCCCTATACGAACGACTTCGTTTCGGCCTATGCCGTTCTCTTCGGCATGCTGGCCGCGTATGTCAACGTTCAGAAAACGGGCAAGGGGCAGGTCGTCGACGTGGCGCAGTTCGAGGCGATGGCGCAGTACATGTGCGGCACCTATGCTACGTACACCATGGCTGGGAAAATCACCGAAAGAAGCGGCAACGCGTCGCCGGCGTTCCAGCCTTACAACATCTTCAAGTCGAAGGACGGTTTCCTTGTGGCGCTCGGCGCATTCGGCCCGGGCGTGTACAAGAGATTCATTCAGGGGGCCGGATTCGATCTTGACTACTTCAACTACAACGACTGTTCGTCCGGCATAGAAGCCGTTGCCTCGCCCAAGGGACGCGAGCTGAACCGGAAGGTCATCGAATGGTGCGCCTCCCTGACGGCCGCGGAGATCGAGCGGAAGATGGAGGAGGCGCGGGTTCCCTGCGCCATGCTGAACACGGCCAAATCCGCCTTCGAGAACGAACATTTCAAAAGCCGAAACGACTGGATCACGTACGAGGATCAGACCGTCGAAACCGAAATCACCGCCTTCGGCATCGCCCCGAAGATGTCCGAGACGCCGGGCAAAGTCTGGCGCGGGGCGCCGAAACTCGGGCAGGATACCGAAAACATCCTCAAGACCATCCTCGGATACGACGACGCCAAGATTTCGTCGCTGCGAGAGAAGGGGCTTATCTGAACCAGACTCGGGCTTGTGCCGAGAAAAACTGTGCGAGAGAACCACGCAAAAAGCCGGAAAGAGCGCCACGCTCTTTCCGGCTTTTTGCGGCGGCGACGGTCCCGCCCTCGTGTTCGGCTTTTTGATCAAGAAATAGTATGATTTGTCGTTCCCGATCGAGTATCAGAATGATGCGCCATGGCCGGGAGAGAATGTTTTTAATTGCTCTAAGGGGATTTTTTTGAAAAAACGCTTGACAGGATGGTTAGAGATGTTAAACTAACGGCGTATTAGTTAGCAACAACTAAGAAAAGTCGGGAAACACACGGTCCGAGACTTACAGGGAGTCCAGTCCGCAGCGCATATTTTTCACGGGCAAGATCTTTGGCGGAAACGCAGCGGATCTTGATGAGCAGAGTCGGCGCGCGGAGTTTTTTCTCCGCGCGGGGAGTTGCGTCCTCGGCAAGGGCCGAAGGCTGGAAATTTAAATTCTAAGGAGACGGCACGATGCAGACAAAGAACAAGGTGTGGCGCGGGTGGTCCTTGGGGCTGCTCGCAGTCGCTGTTCTCTTCCTTCTTCTCTTCTCTTTGGCGCAGGACGCTTCCGCGGCCAAGAAGAAGAAATACGACACGTGGAAAGCGGTGGCGGCGGACATGGCGATCGAGTTCTCGCGCGCCCGCGAGAACGTCGAGAAGGGCGAGTACAAGGCCGCTCACAAGAACATGAACGACGCCTATTTCGGCTATTACGAGATCCAGGGCTTCGAGAAGAACGTCATGGTCGCCATCTCCTCGGCCCGCGTCAACCACATCGAGGGCAAGTTCTCGGCCATCAAGCACGTGCTGCTCGGCAACAACGATTCGATGGACAAAGCGACGCTCGTCAACGAGATCGAAGACCTGAAAGTGAAGGTCTACAAGGACGCCATGGTCCTGGACGGTGACATCAGCGACACCGATCCGGACAGTCTCGGCGAAGCCGTCTACGGCTCGGCGGGCAAACCGGCGCCGTACGGCGCTGAGGCCGTCGCAGCGGACAAACAGGCGGCGCCGGAAACGCCTGCGGTCGCTCCCGCCGACCAAGGCGCGCAGCCGGCCCGGAGCGCCGCTCCCAAGAGGGCGCCGGTCAGCCGCGACTGGCTGACGTTCCTGACGGCGTTCGGGCTTTTGGTCCGCGAAGGGCTCGAGGCGATCCTGGTCATCGTCGCCATCGTCGCCTATCTGATCAAGACGGGCAACAAGCCGATGATCAGGAGCGTGTACCTCGGCTGCTTCGCCGCCATTCTCGCCAGCGCGGCGCTGGCCTGGTTCCTAGAGTACATGATGGGCGACGCCAGCGGCGTGGCGCGCGAGCTGCTCGAAGGCTGGACGATGTTCCTGGCGGTGGCCGTGTTGTTCTACGTCAGCAACTGGATGCTGTCCAAAGCCGACACGGAGCGCTGGGAGAATTACATCGGCGGCAAGGTGCGGCAGTCGATCGACAGCAAGAGCCGGTGGACGCTGATCTTTGCGGCGTTTATCGCCGTGATGCGCGAGGGCGCCGAGCTGATCCTGTTCTACAAGGCGGCCTTCACGGGCGGCATGAACAGCGTCCCGCATATCGTCTACGGCATCCTCGCCGGCACGGCGGTGCTGGTCGTCGTCTGGGTGGCGTTCCGTTACTTCAGCGTCAAGCTGCCGCTCAAGCCGTTCTTCCTGTTCACGAGCGTCCTGCTGTTTTTGATGTGCATCTCCTTCATGGGCAAGGGCGTGGTGGAACTGACGGAGGCCGACGTGATCACGGGACGCACGGTGATCCCCGCGATGAAGGGGTTCTCGATCGAGATCCTCAGCATTTACGACCGCGCCGAGACCCTGATCCCGCAGGTCATGCTGCTGATCGCCTCGCTGTGGGTAACGCTGCCCCACCTGTTCAGCAAAAAGAAGAACGGGGAAGCGAAGTAGTTTTCGTTTTCGGAAAGATTCCGCGCCGCGCGGAACTTTTATAGAACAATATCTTTAAAGGAGGAAGTTTTTATGAAAAAGTCTTTCGTCGCAATGCTGGCCGGTCTTGCCGTGATGGCTCTGGCGGCGTCCGCCATGGCCGCCCCCGCGGTGGAGAAACCCGGTGAGAGCGGCTTTGCCGAGATCTCCATCGGCGAAGAAAAGCAGGTCGGCCCCTACAACGTTGCCGCCGTGTACTTCCAGGCCGTCGATATGTATCCCGCCGGCAAGAATCCTTCCAAGGAAGAGTCCGACATGCACCTCGAGGCCGACATCCACCTGCAGCCCGAATACGCCGTGCAGTACGGCTTCGGCGCCGGCGACAACATCTGGCCCGCGTACCTGACCGTCAAGTACGAGATCCTCGACAAGAACAACAAGATCGTCATGTACGGTTCTTTCATGCCCATGAACGCCGATGACGGCCCCCACTACGGCGCCAACATCAAGAAGGGCCTGAAGGTCGGCACCTACACGCTGCGCTTCACCATCGAGCCGCCCACGGATTATCTCCTTCACATCGATCCCGAGACCGGCGTACCCGCCAAGGAGAACGCCAAGGATTACTTCAAGACCTACACCTGCGATTTCAAGTGGAAGTACACCGCTGAACAGCTTCAGAATCAGTAAATCAGAGTCGTAAGCGAAAAAAGAAGTCGAATAATGCGCGGGGGCCGGGCTGCTGAAGGGGCGGAACGGTGCCCCGCTTTGGTTGTTTATTGAGATCGGGGGTCAGTCCCATTTTAAAATATCTTGTTGCGGTCACGGATCATCTTGCCTCTCTATCGTTTTTGACCGGCCTGATCCTCAGCTTCGTGATGCGGAGCAGAGAGAAAATCGACCGTCTGATCGCCTGGGGCGGAATGGCGGCGGGGATCCTTCTCGGCTTTGTGGTCTTTGGAGTGCGCATGTACGATCCCAAGGGCATGAATCTGCCCCTGACGCGGTTCAACCGCTGGGTCGTCGTCGCCATTGCCGCGGCGGCGGCCGCCGCTCTCCTGTGGGCGTTGTTCTCGTTGCTGCTGCGTCGCGTCGGGGGCGTCTGGCGGACGCTGGGCGTCGTTCTGCTGACAGCGCTGACGGGTATCGCTTTCATGTATCTGGCGCCGTCCGTGATCCAGTTCACTCAGGAGTTCGTCTATTTCGGCGAGAGCGGCCTCAGCACCAAGGCGCTGCTGCGCGCGATCGGCTTTGCCCTCGGTCTCGTGCTGTGCCTGCTGCTGGCCCTAAGTTCGTTCAAGGTCCACCGCGCTTTGGGCGAGCGCGGCAGCATGGTATTCCTCGGCGCGTCCGTGCTCTTTTTCTTCGTCGAGTACGGTTTCAACGCCGTCGCTTCGCTGCAGAGACTGAAGATGATCCCGCTCAGCGACCTCGTGTTCGAGATCATGGTCCTGGGCGACGAATACGAAAATTATTTCCTCTTCGCGCAGCTGTTGCTGGGGCTGGTCATGCTGCTGTGGGTGATCGCCACGCACCGGCGCCCCGAAGGGGAGTTCGCCAACCGCGCTCTGCTGCGCAAGGAGAAGGCCCGTCTGCGCAACTGCCGTCGCTGGTCGTGGAGTCTGTTCAGCTGGTCGCTGGCGGCCGTTCTGACGGTGACGGTGCTCCATTATTACGACACCAAGCCTCCGGCGGAAGTGCAGCCGGAAGCGTATGACATCAGCGACGGCATCATTGCCATCGACCTGGAAAAGGTGTCCGACGGGCATCTGCACAAATTTTCCTACGTTACGCCGAACGGCTACGACGTGCGCTTTCTCGTCGTGAAAAAGCCCGTCGGCACGGCTTACGGCGTCGGTCTGGACGCCTGCGAGATCTGCGGTATCGCCGGATATTTCGAGCGCGGCGACGACGTGGTCTGCCGCCGCTGCGACGTGGTCATGAACAAGAACACGATCGGCTTCAAGGGCGGCTGCAATCCGATCCCCTTTCCATATGAAGTGATCGAAGGCCGGATCTACGTCGATGTCAGGGAACTCGAGCGCCACGAACGGCGCTTCAGGTAGGAGGCGAGAGCGGACATGTTCTGGAGAATGATTTGGCGGACGCTCGTCCGCCAGAAGAGCAAGATGCTGATGATCGCTTTCACCGTTATCCTCGGCGTGTCGCTGTCCACGGCCATGATGAACGTCATGCTGGGCGTCGGCGACAAGGTCAACCGCGAGCTGAAAGTCTACGGCGCCAACATCACCGTGCGCCACAAGGAAGCGGCGCTGATGAACGATCTCTACGGCCTCAGCGAGGGGCTGGGCGTCACCGACAAGTTCCTGTACGAAGAGGACGTGCTCAAGCTCAAGACGATCTTCTGGGGCTTCAACATCATCGACTTCGCGCCGATGCTCGACGGCCGCGCGCAGGTCAACGGCGGCGAGGAAGTTCCGCTGCTGGGGACCTGGATGCAGAAGCATGCCGTGCTGAACACCGGCGAGGAGATCGACACCGGCCTGCGCCCGCTGCGCAACTGGTGGCAGATCGACATGAAGGGCGATTGGCTCGGCGAGGACGACGACGATTTCGTCATGGTCGGCGGGCCTCTGGCCGAACGGCTTCAAATCGGCGTCGGCAGCGAACTGACGCTGACGCATAACGGCGCGGCGAAGAAAGTGACCGTCAAGGGCATCTTCGACGACGGCGGCGCGGCCGACGGCCAGATCGTCGGCACGCTGAAAATGGTGCAGGAGCTCATGGACCTGCCCGGCAAAGTCTCGCGCCTCGAAGTTTCGGCGCTGACCACTCCCGACAACGATCTGGCGCGCAAGGCCGCCCAGGATCCGCGCAGCCTCTCGCCCGACGAGTACGAGACGTGGTACTGCACGGCTTACGTCAGCGCCATCTGCCATCAGATCCAGGAGGTGGTGCGCGACGGCGTGGCCAAGCCCGTCCGCCAGGTGGCGGAGTCTGAGGGGACGATCCTCAACAAGACGACGCTGCTGATGATCCTGATCACGATCCTCAGCTCCATCGGCTCGGCGCTGGCGATCTCCAACCTGATCACGGCCAGCGTGATCGAGCGCAGCCAGGAACTGGGGCTGCTCAAGGCTCTGGGGGCCCACAACTATCAGATCGTGCTGCTGGTGCTGGTTGAGGTGATGGTGACCAGCCTGTTCGGCGGCGCGCTGGGATATTTTCTCGGCATCGGCTTCGCGCAGATCGTCGGCCGGACGGTCTTCGGCTCCTCCATCGAGATCGCTCAGATGGTGGTCGTGATCGTGGCCGTGATCCTGTTCTTCGTGACGCTGTTCGGTTCGATCCCCGCGATCCGCTACCTGCTGAACCTGAAACCGACGGAGGTCCTCCATGGCAAATAAAAGACGGAAGATGTACCTCAAGATGGTGACGAGTTCGCTGATCCGGCGCGCCTCGCGGCTGGTCATCGCCGTGCTGGCCGTCGCCATCGGCGCCACCATCCTCTCGGGTCTGGTGACGATCTATTACGACATCCCGCGACAGCTGGGGCGCGAATTTCGCTCCTACGGCGCCAATCTGCTGATCCTTCCCAAGGGAGATTCCAAAATCGAGCGCGGGGACCTCGAGCAGGTGCGCGGCATCATCGGTTCCGACCGCATCGTCGGCATGGCGCCGTACCGCTACCAGACGGTGAAGATCAACGAGCAGCCCTACATCATCGCCGGCACCGACCTGCCGCAGGCGAAGAAGAACAGTCCCTTCTGGTACGTGGAAGGCGACTGGGGCAGCGCCGCCGCGCCCGGCCGGGTGATGGTCGGCAAGGAGATCGCCGAGACGCTGAATTTGTCCATCGGCGACACGTTCACGGTGCGGGGCGTCAAGTACGGGCGCCGCGCCGAAGCCTCGGGGCAGAACCTGTCGGCGGAGGAGAACCGCGTCCGCGACGAGGGCGAACAGAATTTCGCCAAGAAATTGACCGTCTGCGGCATCGTCACCACCGGCGGCGCCGAGGAAGGCTTCATCTTCGCCGACGTGAGCATGCTCGACGGTCTGATCGGCGACAGCTTTCGCGGCGACGTGGTGGAATGCAGCGTCGTGGCCGATTCGGAACAGATGGAAGAGCTGATCGCCGGTCTGGAAGCGAAGATGCCCGGCATCCAGCCGCGCGCCGTGCGTCGTCTCACCCAGTCGCAGGATATCGTGCTGGGCAAGCTGCAGGCGCTGGTGCTGCTGGTCACGACGGTGGTGCTGATCATCACGATGATCTCGGTTTCCACCACGATGATGGCCATGGTCGCCGAACGCCGCCGCGAGATCGCCCTGAAAAAAGCGCTCGGCGCCGAAAACCGCCTCGTCATGGGCGAGCTGCTCGGCGAGGGCGTGCTGCTGGGATTTATCGGCAGCGTCGTCGGCGTGTTCCTCGGCTTCGAGTTCGCGCAGCGCGTCAGCCTCAACGTCTTCGGCCGGGCCATCGACTTCCAGTGGCCCCTTATCCCCGTTACCATCGCGATCTTCATCGCGATCACCGTGCTCGCTTCGATCCTGCCGGTGCGCCGGGTAATGGACATTCATCCTGCGATCGTGCTCAGGGGGGAATAAAATTGGCTAAGATTCTCGAATTGAAAGATGTTTCCAAGATCTACGGCGACCTGCACGCTTTGTCGCACGTCAACCTGACGGTGAACGAGGGCGAATGGCTGTCCATCATGGGCCCTTCCGGCTCCGGCAAGACGACGATGCTGAACATCATCGGCTGCATGGACACGCCCTCGGAGGGCAGCGTCGTCCTCGACGGCGCGGACATCAGCCGCGAGACCGCGGCGAACCTGACGAAGATCCGCCGCGACAAGATCGGCCTGATCTTCCAGCAGTTCCACCTGATCAGCTACCTTTCCGCGCTCGAAAACGTCATGGTCGCCCAGTACTATCACAGCATGCCCGACGAGAAAGAGGCCATGGAGGCGCTGGAGAAAGTCGGTCTGGGACAGCGCGCCCATCATCTGCCCACGCAGCTTTCCGGCGGCGAGCAGCAGCGCGTCTGCATCGCCCGCGCGCTGATCAACTCGCCGCGCATCCTGCTCGGCGACGAGCCGACGGGCAACCTCGACGAGGAGAACGAGCGCATCGTCGTGGACATTTTCCACCGTCTGCACGACGAGGGCGTCACGCTGGTCGTCGTCACCCACGACCCGGAAGTCGGCGACGTGGCGCAGCGCAAGATCGTGCTGGAGTACGGCAAGATCGTTCAGGACATCGACCAGCGCGCCAATTTCAGCGGCGTGCTGAGAGCGTAAAGGAGAGCGCATCGTGAAGAAAGCACTGATTTTGGCGGCCGTCCTCGCCGTGATCGGCGGCGGCGTTTTCGCCATGAAGGACAAGATCTTCGGCGTCACGTACCGCGACGGCGTCTACGAGGGCGAGTACCAGGCCGACGACGGCGAAAACACCAAAGTGATCCTGACGCTCAAGGACAACCGGATCGTGGCCTGCGTTCTCGAAGCCCGCGACGCCATGGGCAACATCAAGGACGAAAATCACGGCAAGGACGGCTCGGCCGAGGATTTTCGCCAGGCGCAGCGCGCCGTGCGCGAGATGAAAAAGTATCCCGACATGCTGATCGAAACGCAGGATGTCGACAAGATGGACAGCATTTCCGGCGCGTCCGTCACGTACAAGGCCATGCAGATTGCCGTGCACGAAGCGTTGAATAAGGCTAGGTGATATTATATGAGAATGTTGTTGAGCGCACTGAACGCCCTGTTGGGACTGGTTCTGACTCTGACGCCGTTCTGGCTGGCGCCCGTCTGTTCGCAGATGGCGCCTCACGGCGGACCCATGAAGTGTTATTATTCCGGACTGTTTGTTGTCGGCATGGGCGCGGTCATTCTGTTTTTCGCGCTGATTGCGCTGCTGCGCCGCGGCCGCGGCTGGCTTGCGGTTCTGGCTTCGCTTGTCGCCATTGCGGCGGCGGTCGCTTGCCTGCTCGTCCCTGCCGGCGTGATTCCGCTGCGCGGCGCCGGATGGGTCTGCGGCCTGTGCGGCGACCCGACGCACGCCTGCCGCGCCGTGACGATGCCGCTTGTGCGGAAAATCGCCGCCGCCATCGTCGCGGTGAACGCGTTTTCGTTGGTTTGGGCTTTCGTCAAGGGATCGCGCTGAGATGCCGGGCGCTTCCCTGAGCACGGCGGCCGTCGCGCGCAAAAACATCCGCCGCCGCCCCTGGCGGAGTTTCTGCCTCGTGCTCACGGTGCTGCTGTTCTCGTTCTTCCTGTACGCGGGCACGGTCATGTCGGTCAGCCTGTCCGGCGGCGCGCGCAGCACCGCCGACCGCCTCGGCGCCGACGTCATCGTCGTGCCGGCGGGGTACGACCCCCACATCGACAGCGTGATCCTCTCGGGCAAGCCGTCGATGTTCTATCTGCCCAAGGACATCCTCGAGCGCCTGCGGGACGTGGAGGGGATCGACCGCATGTCGCCGCAGACTTTTCTGGCGACGGTTCGCGCCTCTTGCTGTTCTTATCCGCTGCAGATCGTCGGCGTCGATTACGAGAGCGATTTCATCGTGCGCCCGTGGCTGGAAGCGACGCTGGGGCGCGGCCTCGAAGACGGCGAGCTGATCGTCGGCTACCGCGTCAACGGCGAAGCGGGCGAGCGGCTGCACTTCTTCGGCGTCGATCTGCCCGTCGCCGGGAGGCTGGAACAGACGGGCATGGGCTTCGACTCCACGGTTTTCGTGACGCGCAAGACGGTGACCGACCTGGCCAAGGCGGCGGAAAACATCTTCAAACATCCGCTCGCCAGCGACGGCAGCCGCGTCTCGACGGTGATGGTCAAGCTGAAGCCGGGTTACGATTCGGTGAAGGTGGCGCAGGAGATCAACCGCCGCTTTGGCGACGACGATATTTTCGCGCTGTTCAGCAAGAAGTTCGTCAACAGCATCGCTTCCTCGCTGACGCTGGTCTCGTGGATGATCCGCGGCGGCATCGGTCTGGTCTGGCTGCTGGCGGTGATCGTCGTCGCGCTGCTGTTCGCCGTGACCATGAACGAGCGCAAAGGCGAGATCGGCGTGCTGCGCGCCGTCGGCGCCAGCCGCGGCAAAATCCTGGCCCTGGCGCTGACCGAAGCGCTGCTGATCAGTTTTTACGGCGCGGCGCTGGGCACGTGCCTTGGCGCGGCGGCCGTGGCCGTCGTCAGCCCGATGGTGGCGGACGCGCTGAAACTGCCGTTCCTTCTGCCGTCCTGGACGGCGCTGGCCCTGCTGGGCGTCGCGTCCGTGGCGGTCTCCGTCCTTACGGGCGTGATGAGCGCGCTGTTTTCGGCGCGCCGGGCCAGCCGCGCCGACATTTACGACGCGCTGAGGGGGAACTGAGATGGGCGCCGTTTTGAATCTGAAAGATCTGTGCAAAGAGTATTCGCGCGGCGGCCGTTCGTTCTTCGCCGTGGACCATGTGTCGCTGACCGTCGAGAGCGGAGATTTCGTCAACGTGGTAGGGCGTTCCGGCAGCGGCAAGTCGACGCTGCTGAACCTGGCGGCGGGGATGCTGGCTCCCGCGTCCGGCTCGGTCGAACTGGACGGCGTCGAGCTGGCCGGCAAAAGCGACGCGGAACTGTCGCGGCTGCGTTGCGACCGCATCGGCTTTATCCCCCAGGGCGCGGCGGCGCTGCCCAATCTGACCGTGCTGGAGAACGTGATGCTGCCGTTCTGCCTCTATCCGCGCGGCGGCGACGGCGAAGGCGCGGCCCGACTGCTGCTGGAGCGCTTCGGCATCGGCGCGACGGCCGACTCGTACCCGGGCGAACTGTCCGGCGGCGAACTGCGGCGGGCGCTGATCGCCCGCGCGCTGATCAACCGCCCGCGGCTGGTGATTGCCGACGAGCCGACGTCGGATCTCGACGTCGAGTCCAGCCGCGGCATCATGGAGGAGTTCTCGCGCCTCAACGCCGAGGGCGCGACGCTGCTGATCGTCTCGCACGACCTCGACTCGCTGAAATACGGCAAGCGGGTCTTCACGATGAGCGAAGGCAAGCTGCGCGAGGGCAACTTGTTCGAGGCGTAAACGGGAACTGCGGGAAAAAATGGAACGCAAAACAAAAAACCGTGCGGACGAACGGGAAGAATTCCATTCGTCCACGCGGTTTTTTATTCGCTCCTTTTTGGTGCGGCTCACGATCGCCTTCGCCAGACGGCGGCGGCGTTGCTGCGGGAGATCAGTTCGTCAACGGGGATGCCGGCGGGGCAGATGGCGCGGCAGGCCAGCGACGTGCCGCAGCCCGAATAGTAACTTGCGACGTACCGTTTCGCCGCTTCGGCGCGGTGGGCTTCGTCGCTTTCCTGATTGAACATGCGGTAGGCGCCGACGGCCGCCAGCGCGCCGGCGAAGCCGCCGCCGGCGCGGAAATTCGGGCAGATCTCGAGGCAGCAGCCGCACATCAGGCAGCGGGACGACTGAAAGCGCAGTTCGTGGGTCTTTTCGCGCGTCACGGCCGCGCCGGAGAGCCACAGATGGATTTTTTTCAGTTGTTCGAAGATGACGCCGCGGTCGACGACGAGATCGGCGACGAGCGGGAACTTGCTCAACGGCTCGAGCGTGACCGTTTGTCCCAGCGGGCCGAGAAAGGCTTTGCAGGCCAGCGTCGGCAGGCCGTTGACGCGCATGGCGCAGGCGCCGCACTTGCCGCAGGCGCAGCCGCATTCCCAGCGGACGGGCGGCGCTTCGCGGCCTTCCAGGTCGGTCAGCGGCGTGCGCGCGTTCAGTTCGCGCAGCGCGGCGGCGACGGAGTCGGATTCGTGGCCTTCGTAGGCGAATTCCTGCCAGACGGCGGGCGCGGCGGGGCCGGCGGCGCGTTTGACGCGGATGACGAAGTTCACGGCTGCTCACTCTCCTTTCCGACGTCCTCGAACGTCACGGCGACGCGCGCGCCGTCGAAGCGCGCCGCGCTGGTGCGGCGGAACTTTGCGTCGTCGCGTTCGGGGTAGTCGCTGCGAAAGTGCGCGCCGCGGCTTTCCTCGCGCGCCAGAGCGCTCTGCAGCAGAGACCGGGCCAGCAGCGGCAAAGTTCCGTTGAGTTTTTCCAGTTCGTTCAGCCCCCGGCGCATGGTCTCGCCGTCGCGGACCACGCCGAGGCAGCGCGCGGTGATTTCGCGCATGGCGTTCACGTCCCG
>NZ_ADFP01000092.1 GCF_000177335.1 Pyramidobacter piscolens W5455 | reverse complement strand
GCCAGATTCGAGGGCATCGTGCGCACGCTGGACCCCGCCACACGCGCTCGCACGACGGCGCGCGTGCGCGAACTGGTCGAGGGCGTGGCCGCGGCCCTGCGGCTGAGCGCCGAAGTGGAATTCATCGAAGGTTATCCGGCGCTGATCAACGACGCCGAAGTCGCCGCCGCCGTGCGCCGCGTCGGCGCGCGCGAGCTGGGCGCGGAGAACGTGATCACGCCGCTCTGCCCGCAGCTGGGCGTGGACGACTTCGCCTGCATCGCCGAGCGCGTGCCCGGCTGCTACGTCGATCTCGGCGCGCGCCGCCCCGGCGGGGTCGAAGAGCCGCTGCACAGCCCGCGCTTTTATCCCGACGAGGGCTGCCTGCCCGTCGGCGCGGCGCTGATCGCCGCTTGGGCGCAGAGTCGTGCGTAAGAAACAAGGGCAAACAAAAGCCGCCGCGAAAACGCAAAGACGCGAAGAAAAGCGAAAGACGAACGGCCGCCCCGCGGCATTTCGCTTCCAGCTCTTTCTCCGCGTCTTCGTATCCTCGCGGCGGCTTTTTGTTTTATGGACGCGCTTGTATGATCTTGTTTTTATGATAAAACAACCTATAAAATAGAAATAAGACGTAAAATCCATGCCTTTGTCGATTAAAATTTTCAGTTGGCAGGGCGGCGCTCCGCGCCGCGGGAATTTTCGGTTGGTGCGTGGTCAGCCGCTGAAGGCCGTGCGGACGCTGGTCGAAGCCGGCGCCGATCCGAAGATCGCCGCGCCCGACGGCACGACGGCGCTGTCCCTGGCCGAGAGCTGGGGGCGTGCCGGGAGTTCCCGAGTTCCTGAAGTCGAAAATGTAACGCCGTGCGGACGCTGTTCGAAGCCGGCGCCGATCCGAAGATCGCCGCCTTTCTTTGAACAAAACAAAGCGCCGCCCCGCCGGCCGTTATTACTACGGTCGGCGGGGCGGCGCCTCTTTTTTTCGGGTACCGGCGTTTAGCTGTTCGCGGCGGGCTGCTCCATGGGCTTCATCTGCGAAGGATCCATGGGCGGCAGGATGACGGGCGTGGGCAGGTTGGCCAGCGACACGAGCTGGCTGATCATGGCGCGCACGTAGGGCAGCAGCATGATCATGCCGTTGTCCTTGAGGATCGCCTCGCGGTCGGCGCCTTCGGCCTCGATGAAGAACACGCCGGTCACGTCGGCGATGATCTCGAATGGATAGTTGTTGTTCTCGGCGTCGTCGAACACGGTGACGCGGATGTTGAGGAACGTCGGGTCCTTGGGCGTGGCGCTCATGCGCACGCGCTGATCCAGTTTGATGGAAAGGGCGAGGTTCTCGTCCTTCTTGGGCTGGAAGTGGTGATTGATGTCGAACTGCAGGCTCTCGGCGCGGAAATCGGCAAGGCGGATCTCGTTCATAAACACAGGCTCCTTTGGGGAAAAGTTTGGGGTGGAGAATGGTGCGCGGCACGCTGCCGCCCATTATAACACGGATCTCTCAAAATCCAAGGGAGCCCGGCCAAGGCGAAATGGGAACAATGCGGGGAGAAGGCTCGAAAGTCGACGCCGTGCCGGACAAGGGGAGCGACGGCGGGCGGAATCCCCGAGAGGGCGGCGTCTTATTTGTTATGACCGGAAAATTCAGCCGATCGGCGCCGGTGAATGTATCAAACGCACAAATCGAGAATGTGACTTCGAGCACTTTATCTGAAAATGTTATAGAGCTCTTGCATGGAAGAAAAATTTGGTTATAATGGCCGTAGATCATCAAGAGAAGGAGGTGCGACTTATGGGCAAACTCGCAGGCAAGAAACTGATCCTCCTTGGCGAGCGCGACGGCGTGCCGGCGCCCGCTATGAAGGCTTGTTTCGAGAACAGTGGAGCCGAAGTCGTCTTCGAAGCAACGGAGTGCTTCGTCTGAACGGCTGCCGGAGCCATGGACTTGCAGAACCAGCAGCGCGTCAAGGATTGCGCTGAGAAGTACGGTGCTGAGAACTGCGTGGTCATTTTCGGTTCGTCCGACGCCGAAGGCGCCGAGATTTACGCCGAAACCGTGACCAACGGAGATCCCACCTTTGCAGGTCCCCTGGCCGGCGTCCCGTTGGGACTCGCCGTTTATGACATCTTCGATGAAGAAATTCGTGCTGAAGCTGATCCCAAGGCGTGGGAGGAGCAGATTTCCATGATGGAGATGGTGCTCGATCCCGAAGCGCTCGCAGCTGCCGTCAAAGGCATCCGCGATCAGTATTCCCAGTACAAGCTGTAGTTTTTTTACAGTCTGTCGAATAAACCGGTTCGTGGACGAGCGATCGTTCGCGGGCCGGCTTTTTTGTTGTCGCCGCGAAAAACGGCGAAAAAATATGCGCGTCGGCGGGGGCTTCGAGGCGGGCGTTTCTCCTCCGCGGCGCCCAGAAAACTTAACACTTTTTATCAAGAATTAGTATGAATCGAAAGCGGCGGCCGGATGATCGAGAATTTCGCAATCATCCGGCCGCCGCTTTCGATTTTCGACGCCATGGGCGGCGTTATGTCGAGCGTATTCCCGCGGCCGCCCCTATCCCTGGCGCGGAGGTTACCGCGCCTTGCCGAGGTACGCGGCCTTGATGGCGGGGTCGTTGAGCAGGTCGCTGCCCTTGCCCTGCACGCCGAGCGAACCGGTCTCGAGGACGAAGGCGTAGTCGGCGATCTTCAGCGCCACGTTGGCGTTCTGTTCGACGAGCAGGATCGTGATGCCTTCGTGGTGCAGCGTCTCGATGATCTTGAAGATGTCGCGGATGACGATCGGGGCCAGTCCCAGCGAGGGCTCGTCCATCATCAGCAGTTTGGGGCGCATCATCAGGGCGCGGCCGACGGCCAGCATCTGCTGTTCGCCGCCGGAGAGCGTCCCGGCCATCTGCCACGAGCGTTCTTCAAGGCGGGGGAAGAGCTCGTACACGTGTTCGAGGTCGGCTGTCAGATCGTCGCTGCGCAGATAAGCGCCGATCTGCAGATTTTCCTGCACGGTCAGGTTGGGGAAGACGCGGCGTCCTTCGGGAACCATGCAGATGCCTTCCGAGACGATGGTCTGCGGGTCCTGACCACTGATGACGTTGCCGTCGTAAGTGATCGTGCCTTCCTTGATCGGTACGAGCCCGCTGATGGCGCGCAGCGTGGTGGATTTGCCGGCGCCGTTGGCGCCGATGAGGGTGACGATCTGGCCTTTTTCGACGGAGAAGGAAACGCCTTTCAGCGCTTCGATGCCGCCGTAGCTGACTTTCAGATCCATGATCGTGAGCAGGCTCATTCTTCGTCACCTCCCAGATAGGCCTTGATGACAACGGGGTCGTTCTGAACTTGCGCGGGCGTGCCTTCGGCGATCTGGCGCCCGAATTCGATCACGTAAATGCGGTCGGAAATGTTCATGACGAGATCCATGTGATGCTCGATGATGAAAACGGTCAGGTTGAAATCTTTTTTGATCTGCCGGATGAACTGCCCCAGCGCCAGCGTTTCCTGCGGATTCATGCCGGCCGCCGGTTCGTCGAGCAGCAGCAGCGTCGGATCGGTGGCCAGCGCGCGGACGATCTCGAGCAGACGCTGTTTGCCGTAAGGCAGGCTGACGGCCATTTCGTCGCGCTCGCCCGCTAGGCCGACGATATCGAGCAGTTCCAGCGAGCGCTCGCGCATCGTCGTTTCCTCCCGGCCGTTGAAGCGCAGCGTCGCGGTGATGAAGTTGCTGGTACGGCGCAGATGGCGCGCCGTGAGCACGTTTTCGAACACGGTCATGCCCGAAAACAAGCGGATGTTCTGGAACGTGCGGGCGATGCCGAGCTTGGTGATCTGGTCGGGCGTCGGGCGCAGCACGTGCGTTTTGTAAAGATCGGCGTTGCTGCCGGCGTAAAGGTTTTTCATCTTGCCGGAGGGATGGTTGCGCACGATCGGCACGCCGTGGAAGGAGATCTCGCCGTTCGTGGGCGCGTAGATGCCCGTGACGGCATTGAAGGCCGTGGTCTTGCCGGCGCCGTTGGGGCCGATCAGGGCGACGATCTCGCCCTCGTTGACGTCCATCGTCAGGTCGTTGACGGCGACGACGCCGCCGAACTGCATGGTAAGGTGATCGAGGTGCAGCACGTTTTTCGGATCAGTCATGGGGAGTCGCCTCCTTTGCCCTGCGCCGCCTGAACAGGTCGGGCAGCTCTTTGGTGCCCATGATGCCGCGGCGGAAGAACAGCACCACGATCATGATGATGATCGAGAACACGACGAGGCGGAAGCCGTTGCGCAGCAGCGGCACCTCGAAGCCGTTGACGACCTGTTTCTCGTCGAGAAAGCGCAGCCACCATTCGGAGCAGGCCACGAACAGGAACGAACTCAGGCACGAGCCCGTCACCGAGCCGACGCCGCCGATGACGACGATCAGCAGGATCTCGTAAGTCATCGCCGAGGTGAAGCTTTTGGCCTGCACCGACGTCTGGTACATGGCCAGCATGGCGCCGGAGATGCCCGTGAAGAACGACGAGATGCAGAAAGCGAGCTGCTTGTGGCTGGCCAGGTTGATGCCCATGGCCTCGGCGGCGATCTCGTTGTCCTTGATGGCCCGCAGCGCGCGACCGTAGGTGGAGTTGATCAACAGCACCAGCAGCGCGATGCAGAAGCCCGCGATCAGCATCGGCACCGTCGTGGCCAGATAGACCGACACCGTGCCGTCGGGGTTCATGATGTTGAAGTCGGTGAAAATCGTGAACAGCCGCAACATGTTGGAGCCGTTGGTGATCGGTCCCAGCTGGTTCCACTGGAAGATGGCGCGGATGATTTCGGCGAATCCCAGCGTGGCGATGGCCAGATAATCGCTCTTCAGCCGCAGCACCGGCAGGCCGATCAGCCAGGCGAACAGCGCCGCGGCCAGCCCCGCCAGGAACATGGCGACGAACCACGGCAGCGTGAACTGGATGATGCCGCCGCCGAAATACTGGTACACGATGGGACGCGAGACGATGGGGATCGTGAAGATGCAGTACACGTAGGCGCCGATGAGCATGAACCCCGCCTGCCCGAGCGAAAAGATGCCCGTGAAGCCGTTGAGCAGATTCATGGACACGGCGACGAGCGCGTAGACGGCGCCCTTTTTCAGCACCGTAAAGAGCATCGAACGCGGCGGCAGGCATTGCTCCGCCACGAACACCGCCACGTAGATCGCCACGATGATCAGCGCGCTGATGATGTTGGCGCTGTGTTCTTGTCTTCTGTCGATCATGGCTATCACCTACACCTTGTCCGTGTTTTCTTCGCCGAACAGCCCCGTGGGCTTGACGAGAAGAATGACGATCAGCAGCGCAAACGTGAAGGCGTCGGAGAACGTGGCCAGCCCGAGCGGTTTGGCGATAAAGCCGAGTCGGAACAGAATAACGTCCAGTCCCTTGATAAGATTCTCGCAGATGCCGATGATGAAAGCCCCGATGACCGCTCCGGGAATGGAGCCGATGCCGCCGAACACCGCCGCGACGAACGCCTTCAGTCCCGGCATGGCGCCCGAAGTCTGGATGACCGTCGAGTAGTTGGTGAAGTACAGCACCGAGCCGACGGCGGCCAGAAACGAGCCGATCACGAACGTGGCCGAGATGACCCGGTCGATCTTGATGCCCATCAGCAGACTCGTCTCGAAATCCTTGCTGACCGCGCGCATCGCCATGCCCAGCTTGGTGCGGTTGATCAGCATGACCAGAAGCGCCGTCAGGAAGATCGTCAGAAACGGCGTGATCACCGTCACCATCGTCGTTGTCGCGCCGCTGAGGCGGATCGAATCGGAGATAAACGGGACCTTGGGATAGAACTGGTTCAGACCGCCCGTGATGTAGAGCACGAGGTTCTGGAGCGTGTAGCTGACGCCGATGGCCGAAATCATGGCGCTCATTCTGGGCGCCGAGCGCAGCGGGCGGTAGGCGATGCGTTCGATGAAGAAGCCGATCACGGCCGTGAGGATCAGCACGACCGGCACCGAGATGTAGAGCGGCACCGCGGCAGAAATGTACACCATCAGGATACCGGCCACCATAAACACATCGCCGTGGGCAAAGTTGATGAGACGCAGGATACCGTACACCATCGTGTAGCCGATGGCGATCAGCGCGTACTGCCCTCCCACGGAAATGCCCGACAGCAGATAGGGAAAAACGGTTTTCCACATGAGGGAACGACTCCCTTTCAGATTAAAATTCAACGAGAAAGGCGCGGCGGGGACGTAAAATATCCTCGCCGCGCCCTCAATCACTGCTGGAATTTCAAACGGAAGCCCACGTTATTTGGAGATCTTGTGCTCGGCCAGGAAGTCCCAGTCGCCCGTTTCGGGATTGACGGTCTTGAGGAAGGCCGAGTCGCGGATAGCGTCGCCGTTTTTGTCGAACGAGATCATGCCGCTGACGCCCTTGTACTTGACGCCCCACAGCGCCTTGTTGACGTCGCGGGGATCGGGCGAGGCGGAAGCCTTGAGCGCCTCGAGCGCCGTGTAGTAGGCGTCGTAGCCCATCACGGAGATGGCGGAGATCATGTCGTTGCCGCCGTTGTTCATCATCGCCTCGGGGTCGTCGTGCAGCCATTGTTTGAAGTCCTTGTCGAACTTGGGCGAGCCGCCCTCCTGGTAGAACGTGGAGACGATCAGGCGAACCTTGGCGTTCTTGGCCGCCTCGGCCGTCTTGTTGCTGTCGAGCGTGTCGCTGCCGAGGATCGGGAACGTCGCGCCCTGGGCGCCGGCCTGGGCGATGATCTGCGTCGAATAGGCGAGCGAGGTGGGGCAGAAGAACACGTCCGCGCCGTACATGCTGGCGTTGGTCAGATAGGACGTGAAGTCCGAATTGCCCGTCGGGAACGTGTCGGTAACGACCTTGCCGCCCAGCTCCTCGAAAGCCAGCTTGAAATAATGGCACAGACCGATGTCGTAATCGTTGCCCAGCTCGCCGAGGCAGTACGCCGTGCGCGCGCCGAGGGCGTTGTAGGCGTAGTTGGCGAGAACCGTCCCCTGGAACGGGTCGAGGAAGCAGACGCGGAAGTAGTGCGTGTTGCCCGCCGTCACTTGCGGGTTGGTGCAGGAAACGCCGATGGCGGGGATCCCCGCGTCGGCGAAGTAACGCGAACCGGCGATGGAAACCGCCGAACCGTAGGAGCCAAGCACGACGGAAACGCCGGCGCTGACCAGCTTCTGAGCCGCGGAAGGCGCCTTGTCGGGCGAAGAGCCGTTGTCGGCGTAAACCAGCTCGACTTTATACGTCTCGCCGTTGATCACGACCGTCGGCGTCTCGTGAAAGCCGAACTGCGACCCGAGCGTCTCCTGTTTGCCGCCCGCGCCGCTGTCGCCGGACGCCGGCTGGAAAATGCCGATACGGACGACCTTATTCGCCGCCAGGGCCGTTGAAGCCATCATGCAGAAAGCTACCGCAAAAGCGCAAAATTTCCTCATTACTTTATTTCTCCTTTCGTGTATTATGTGGATAACGACGCTTAAAAGATTATAAGTTATTGAATAGAGGTTTTCAAGTAGAAAAACAGAAAATACAAATTATCCACGCGAAATATATTATCGTCAGTCGGATTATTTGGCTCCGTCCCCGCGGCACGAAGAAAGCGCCCCCGTGTTCGGCTTTTTGATCAAGAAGCGGTATCAGTCCGGTTCCTGCCCGTCCCATCGGACTCGCAGGCAGCAGATCAGCAGCGTTGCCGCGCTCAGCGCCTAGGTGATGGGATAGGCGGCGTAGAGCAGGCGGATGTCGTGGTTGATGCGCAGCGCGACCGACAGATAGCCGACGCGGATCAGACACCAGCACACCAGCATGACCAGCATCGGTACGACGGCCTTGCCCAAACCGCGCAGAATGCCCGCCATGCAATGAGACATCGCCGGCAGAAAGTAAAACGGCGTGGCGATGCGCGCCTGCGCGACGCCGAACGCGACGACCTCCGGTTCGGCGCCGAAAGCCATCATCAGCGGGCGGATGTTGAAGAGGATCAGCAGCGCCAGCAGCTGTGCCATGACCGCTCCGGCGCAGAGCGCGAAGACGGCGCCGCGGCGTGCCCGCTCATGCTGGCACGCTCCCATGTTCTGACCGATAAAGGTCGTGATCGACAGGGCAAAACTGGAAATGGGCAGGAAGGCGAAACCCTCCAGTTTCAGAAACGTGCCGCTGCCGGCCATGGCCATGGCGCCGAAAGAGTTGATGTGCGACTGGACGACCATGTTTGCAAAAGAGATGATGGAGTTCTGCAGCCCCGAGGGAACGCCCATGCGCAGAATCTGTTTCAGCATCGGCCAGTCGGGGCGCAGATCGCGCCACGATACGCGCGCTTCGCCGCCGTGACGGCTCAGATGATAAAACCCCAGCGCGGCGCTGGCCGCCTGCGAGACCACCGTGGCGACCGCCACTCCGGCCACGCCCCAGCGGAAAACGACCACGAAAACCAGGTCCAGCGCCACGTTGACCAGCGAGGAGAAAATCAGGTAATACAACGGATGCCGACTGTCGCCGAGCGCCTGGAGGATGCCGTTGACGCAGTTGTAAAGCACCGCGGAGAGCAAGCCGCCGAAGTAGATGCGAAAGTAGACCAGCGAGTTGGGCAACACGGTCTCCGGCGTGCCCATCAGCTTGAGGATGACGGGCGAGAAGACGACTCCAAGCGCCGACAGCAGCCCGCCGCCCAGGAGCGCGAAGAACACCGTGGTGTGCACGGAAATGCGCAGCCGTTCGGCATCGCGCGCGCCGTAATAACGGGCGATAATCACGCCGGCGCCGACGAACACGCCTTGCAGGAAGCCGATCAGCAGAAAGGCCGTGTGTCCCGACGAGGCGACGGCGGCGAGGGCGTCGCTGCCGATGAAGTTGCCGACCACCAGCGAATCGACCGTGTTGTACATCTGCTGGAACAGGTTGCCGAGAAAGAGCGGCAGCGCAAACGCGGCCAGCGTTTTGGCGATGGGGCCCTGCGTGAGCAGCGTGGATTGATCTCTCATAATCGAAGCCTTCTCTCGTGGACGAAAATGAAACGATGTATTCGAAAAACGATCTTCATAAACAAAAAACGGATTCCATTTTCATTTTATCAGAAAGGCAGGAAAATTTTGCCTTCTCGCGTTTTCCCAGCGAAGGCGCCGCGTGTTGCGCCCGAATCGTGCGGAAGCTTTTCGAAACTGAAACGGCGAATAACTTATATTTTTACGAAAGGTGGTATATCCTTTTGACAGATGGAGTAAAATGATGTATTGTTACTTTGTTTAAGAGGGCGGCGCTGATGTTTTTACTATAATAAACTGACAGTTCTTAAA
>NZ_ADFP01000091.1 GCF_000177335.1 Pyramidobacter piscolens W5455 | reverse complement strand
CGCGCCAGCTCGCGCCGCGCCGCCTCGCCCTTGGGCGTCAGCACATAGCCGCCGCCCCGCCGCGCCAGTTCGCCACTCTCAAGCATCCCGGCCAGCGACGAGGGGTCGTCGCCGGCCAGCCGCACCGTCTCCTCGTCCCAGCAGGGGAATTCGGGAGAAAACAAAAGGATCGAAGATTCCATGATCGTTCCTCCTTCTTTGGAGAAATAAATTTTCCATGACGATTTTACAAAACGGGCGCCCTTTTTCGCAAAAAGGCGCCCGTTTTTTCACGCTTGAATTGAAGAAAGTTACAGACGCCCGTTCCGCTCGTCGGCGTTGAGGGCCTTCCAAAAGCCCCAGCAGGAGAAGAACATGATAAAGGCAAACGGAGGCGCCGTGCACAGCGAGATAGTCTGAATGTTGATCAGGCCGCCGGTGGTCAGAAGCACCACGGCCAGAGCGCCCATGAGGATGCCCCAGATGGCCATCCTGCTCTTGGACGGATCGCTGGTACCGTGCTGACAATACGCCGCCAAAACGAACGTGGCGGAATTGGCCGAAGTGACGAAGAACGTCGTGATCAGCACGATCATGCCGTAGGACATGGCCGTGCCGAGAGGATAGTGCTTGTACAGCTCGAAGGCGCCGACGGAAACGTCCTTGATGACTTCCGCCGCGATCTTGACGTGCTGAACCAGCTCCAGATGCAGCGCCGAAGTGCCGAAGATGGCGAACCAGACCGCGCTGCCGAGCGCGGGAACGATCAGCACGCCGGCGATGAACTCGCTGATGGTGCGGCCGCGGGAAATGCGGGCCACGAAAGCGCCGACGAAAGGCGCCCAGGCGATCCACCAGGCCCAGTAGTACAGCGTCCAGTTGGCAAGGTGCTTCTGGTACCCGGCGCCGTAGGGATCCATCATGAAACTCTCCTCGACCAGGCCGCTGAGGAAGTCGCCGATACCGGTCATGAAAGATTCGACAATGGGCAGCGAAGGGCCGACGATGAACATCAGGGCCATAAGGATGAAGCACACGCGGATGTTGAAGTCGGCCACCTTGGAAATGCCCTTTTTGATGCCGAGCACGGCCGAACCGGTGTAAAACACGGCAAGAATCACGATGATGACGACCTGAACGAACGTGGTCTTGGGCAGTCCGAAGACGGTGTTGGCCCCCGAATTCAGCTGCAGCGTGCCAAGGCCGAGAGACGTGGTGATGCCGCCCAGCGTGGCGAACGTGGCGAGAATATCGACGATTTTGCCGAACGTCCCCTTGACGGCCTTCTCTCCGACCAGCGGGATGAAGATCGAACTGATCAGACCGGGCGCGTTGTAGCGGAACTGATAGTAGGCCAGCGGCATGGCGATAACGGCGTAACCTGCCCAGGGGTGCAGCCCCCAGTGGAAGAAGGAGATCTGCAGCGCGTCGCGGGCGGCCTGAACGGACTCGGGCGCTGCGCCAAAGGGCGGATTGGTGAAATAAATCAGCGGCTCGGCGGCGCCGTAAAAAACCAGCCCCACCCCCATGCCGGCCGAGAACAGCATGGCGAACCAAGCAAGATTGCTGTACTCGGGGCGGTCCTCCGCCTTGCCCAGGCGGACTTTGCCGAAACGGCCGGCAGCGATGAAGAGGCAGAAGATGACGAAAACGTTCATGAAGAACATATACCCGGCGCCGAAATAAGTCGTCAGGCCGTTGAACAACGACTTGGCGAAGGTGCCGAAAGAATCGGGCGACAGCAGCCCCCAGAGGACCGCCGCAAACGTGATCAATATCGAAACGTAATAAACCGTGTTGCTCTTGGTATCGACGCAGCCTGACCAGTCGAGCCGGCCGTGGTCGAGAGGATTCCGCGAAACTTTGTCCGACATTCAAGTGACTCCTTTCACAACGGGAAGGAACGTTTAAAACAAGGGGCTGAAATTCGCGTTTCAAAAACGTCCTTTCAGCCCCTCGAACTTACTTGCCGCGTCTCTTGTCGAGAGGATTCCGCTCCGCCGTTCCGTCAGATCAGAACTTGGAAGGGAACACCGTCGGCTCGGCGATGTCCGTCGCCAGAGCGTTCAGAGCCGCCTCGACGCGGCTGGTGCGCAGCTGCCATTCGGCCTCGGCGCTCAGTTCGGGATCGCCCAGAGGATAGGGAACGGACACCGTCTGGACCATGCGGTTGGCGCCGACGGTCTTGGCCACGTCGATCAGATTGCACATCACGACCACGGGAATGCCGGTTTTCTCGATTTCTTTGCCCATCGTTGACCCGCAACGAGTGCACGTGCCTCAGGTGGCGGTGAGCACGACGGCGTCGACCTTGGCGGCGTGAAGCTCGGCGGCGATCTCCTTGCCGAATTTGGCGGCGAAAGCCTGGGTCGTGCCGGTGCCGACGGTCACATAGTAATAATCGTAAAGCTTGCCGATCTTGCCCTGCTTCTCGAAGTAGCGCATGGCGTCCACAGGCACACCGCGGTCGGGAATGTGGCACATGGCGGCGGGGTCGAAGCCGGCGTGGATCGTCTTGAACACGCCCTCGGGCAAATTGTCGAGCTTGGAGATGTCGTACTTGCCCCACTTCTGGGCGGAAGCGCTCTGGATGCGGTCGGGGTTGTCCACGGGCACGACGCCGGAGGAGGAGACAAGAGCGATCGTGGCGTGGGCCAGATCCTTGAGCGCGGGCGCGGGCGGGATCTTCTCCATCTTGGGAATGATCAGCTCGGTCTGGAACGGCTCGCCCTTGAGCTTCCTGAGCAGCATGTCGATGACGCGGTCGGCGGCGATGCGTCCGTCGGGCTGAGGGATCTCGGCGCGGATGCCGCGGGGGAAGTAGCCTTCCTGAGCGGCGGGCAGCAGTTCCTCGCCCTTGGCGATCTTCTTGGCGAATTTGGCCATGGCGGTCACGTCGTCCTTCATGAAGGTCGCCTTGCGCCCGCCCTTGAAGATGTAGCACACGGATTTGTACTCTTCGACGCCGGGGTTCTCCTCGTTCATGGAGGTGATCACGGGCACGTGATAGCGCTCGGCCACCGCTTTGCACATGATGCCGCAGCCGACGCCGTAGCGCCCGGCCATGAAGGCGGGGCCGGCGAAGAAAATGTCGAACTTCTTCGTGTCGAGCCAGGCGAAGATCTCTTTCAGGGCCTCGTCGGTGTGGTTGGTGATGTAGTTGTCGCCGCAGACGATGGTGTTGGTGACTTCGATGTCGGGCTTCACCATCTGGTTCAGCATCATCGAGCAGCCGACGAGATCGTCGTGGAAAATGGGCTTGGCGTCGGCCGCGTCTTCGCCGCCGACCTGCCCGAAGAATTGGTTGATGTAATGAATCGCTTTCAGCATTTTATTTTTGCCTCCCCGATTTAAAAATCAGCGCAGGTTCTCTTGGAGTAGCCGCTGATGTGGTTGGCGCAGAACATGCCGTTGTTCTCCATCACGAAGGAGCCGTCGGGATGGATACAGCCTTCCCAGCCGCCGGAGTTCCCGTCGCGGGCCAGCGCTTCGAGCTCGCCGATGACTTCCATCTTCGGGAACTCGTACATCTGGGACACGTTGCCGGTGGAAACCAGCGCGTCGGTGACGGGATTCATGGAAACGAGGGGCTGAGACGCGCCGTCGCGGCCGGTGCACTCGTCCGACAGGCCGATGGTCTTGATGCCGAGGCGCTCGAGCTCGACCAGCATGGCCGTGTAATCGACGTCGGGGTTGCCGTACCCTTCCTCGACGACGACCGCGGCGTCGACGCCGAGAGACGTGCAGATCTGCCCGGCCATTTTCACGCAGCGGACCTTTTCGTCCATTTTCACGTTCAGCGTGGACATGACGACGCCGAGGAAGTTGATGGTCTTGCCGTGCTGTTCGTAGAGCTTCTTGATCATCGGATTGACGGCGAACTCGTAAGTCGAGATCTTCGACGACGTGGGCATGAAGGAGCCCGACACCAGGCAGCCGTCGAGCAGTTCGTTGGGATGCATGAAGGTGGGCAGGATGTGGTTGCCGTCCCAGCCGTAGATCAACGTGTTGTAGCCCATGGCTTCCATCTGGGTCTGGGGCTGGAGCAGGTAGACCACGCGGGGCAGCTTGTCCACTTCGGGGCCGCGCTCGTTCAGGGCGGGCAGGTCGTAAACCTCGACGTTCTCGGGTTCGAGCTCCTTCACGCACTGGCCGACGTACTCGGCGAGGCGCATGCCGGCCCAGCGCAGGGCGTGGTTCTTCTTCTGCTGCTCGTGGCGCTCGAACTCCTCGTCGGTATCGGCCACCAGCACGAGGTTGACCATGTCGCCGAAGATGGTGTGGTGCTGGTATTTGCCGCCCATGGCGATCAGGCCGTCCTGGAATCCGCCCCAGTGCTCGCCGACGACGAGCAGCGAGCAGTCCTGCAGACAATGCGTGCGGCCGGAACCGGCGATCTCCATCTCGGACAGCACGCCGGGGAAGATCCCGTGGCCGCCGGACACTTTGCAGCGCATTTCCACCGCTTCCTTGACGGGGCAGAGCACCACGTCGTCGCCGGGATGCACGATCTTCAGATCGGCCGTGGTGATGTGCTCGTCTTCCTTGACGACCTTGAGCAACTCTTCCTTGTTGACGGTGAGGATGCCCTTGCTGTAGCCCGTATGGTCGCCGAACTTGATGTCGGTCACATGAAAGGCTCCGATTTCAAGTCTCATAGCTGAAATCACTCCTTCTTCAAGATTCGCGGGAACCCAATCCCTCCGGGACAACCGGACGTTCCCGCCCCGGTCACTCTATTCCCCCCGTGTTGCTTTTCACGATTGAATTATAATGAAAAAGAATGAATGACTTCCATAATGAAAAGTGTGAAAATGCCTGTAGTAAAAATTATGACGTGTCGCTCGCGATAATTCGACGGCGTCGCTCAACGTGGTTTATCCCCCGTTCCCGGTCAAAATGTTCCACGTGGAACATGCACAAAGAGCCGCCTCGATCGATGCGAGGCGGCTCTTTGCCGTTGTTTCCCGACGAGATTTTCACGATGGTTCGGTGCCTGCCGCGCAGGCGGCGCCGTTGCCGATTTTCCTCTTCCGTTGTGCCGCGGGCGCCGGCCCGCTTTTTCTTCGCGGCTGGAGACGGCGTTCAACTGAGGTCGAGGTAGCCTTCGCGGATGGCGTAACGCGTTAGCTCGGCCATGCTGTTGCAGCCAAGCTTGTCGAGGATGTGGCGGCGGTGGGTGTCCACCGTGTTTTTGCTGATGCTGAGCTGTTCGGCGATCTGCTTGGCGTTGCAGCCTTTGACCAGCAGTTTCAATACGTCCAGTTCGCGCTCGGAGAGCGGGCAGTCCGAACCTTGTTCCTCGTTTTCGGTCAGGCGCAGATAATCCCCGATGAGCGTCGAAAGGATCGCCGGCGTCAAGTAATACTGCCCGTTCGCGACGGTTTGGATGGCCAGGCACAGTTCCTGCGACGAACACTCTTTCAGCACGTAGCCGCGGGCGCCGGCCTTCAGGCTCTCGACGATCAGGTTTTTGTCGCCGTGCATGGACAGCACCAGCACCTTCGTGCCGGGCGAGCCGGCGGCAATCTTCTGCGTCGCCTGGATGCCGTTCAGCCGCGGCATCGTCATGTCCATGAGCGCCACGTCGGGCTGCAGGCGCTCCGCCGCCGCGACGGCCTCCGCGCCGTCGCGGGCCAGTCCGGCCAGTTCGATGCCGTCCGCTTTGCCGAGCAGTTCCCGCAGTCCTTCAAGAAACATTTCGTGATCGTCGGCCAGAAGCACGCGAATACTCATTTGAACTCCCCTTCCTTCAGTTTCAACGGGCAGGACATGGCAACGGTCGCGCCTTTCCCAGGGATGGAAACGATTTTCAGAGTCCCGTCGATGGGCTCAAGGCGTTCCCTGATGCTGAAAAGCCCAAAGCTCTTCGTTTCCTTGCGCGCCTCGTTATGGTCGAGGTCGAAGTCCTCGGGGAATCCCCGGCCGTTGTCCTCCACCGCGACCATGATCTTCCCCGGGCCGCGGTTGACGATGATGGTGACACGCGTCGCGCCGGAATGTTTGATCACGTTGATCAGCAGCTCGCGTGCCATGCGGTAGAGGATCACGCAGACGGCGTCGTCCGCCCAGAAGTCGGCCATGGTCCCCTTCGCGCGCAGCTCCCACTTGATGCCGTGCGGCGTGAGCAGATTGTCGGCCAACGACTCCAGGGCGGGATTGATGCCCACTTCCTTGAGAATGGGCGGGCTGAGCTCGAAGATCAGCGAACGGCTTTCGCGGATCATCTTCTCCGTGTTGGCTTCCAGCGCCGCCATCTCCGCCTCCAGCGCCGGACGCACTTTTTCGCGCAGCTCGCGGATCTTGTGAAGCTGCGATACCAGATCGTAGCCGATGCGGTCGTGCAGGTCGGTGGCGATGGCGCGGCGCGTGCTCTCCTCGGTGAGCGTCAGCTGCGTGGCCAAATTGCGCAATTCGTTTTTTTTGCGGTCCAGCGCCTCGTCGGCATCCTTCAATTTCGTCTTGTCGAGGAAAATCACGGCCGCCATGCCCGGCGGCAACGGAAAAGCGATCGCCTCGAGAAAACTGCCGGCCTCTTTGCTGTTGCCCTCGCAGTGCACCGAATGTCCGAGACGCAGACAATCGACGATGATCTGGGACCAGCGCGGCTCGGAAATCGGCCACACGTCGAGAAAGCTGCGGCCGATCACGTCGCGGCGGCGAACCTTCATGACGCGCTCGTAAGACGGATTGACGTCGACGAAAAACACCCTGTCGGCCGTGATGCTGCGGCGCGATCCTTCCTCCACGCGGTACAGCGCGATCGGGTCGAACGTCCGCGCGAACAGCATCCGATACACGATCATGGCCTCCGCGGACGTGCCGGACTGAATCTTCTCGTTATGTTCGCGATAATTTATTTTAACTCATCTGCCTTATCCATGGAATCGTGAAAACCATTATCTTCATTTCGCCGCGATGCGTGAAGCGGCGCCGCGCCGTCAGCGTTCGAGCTTTTTGAAGCGCCCTCGGTAGAAGATCAGCAGCGCCAGCGTCACGAAGCAGGCGCACACGTCCGCCACGGGATAGCTCAAGAACACGCCGGCGACGCCGAAAAAGCGCGGCAGGACCAGCAGCGAGGGGATGAAGAAGATCACCTGCCGGCTCAGCGACAGAAACAGCGCCGGCCCGGCGAACCCCAGCGCCTGAAACGTCACCGTGCCGACAATCTGAAAGCCGATGATCGCGAACGTGGACTGAAGGATGCGCACGCCCCAGACGGTGAGGCGGATCACCTCGGCGTCGTCGGTGAACGCGCGCACGAAAACGTGCGGGAAACCGAGCAGGATGATCTCGCCCGTCACGGTGATGACCGTGGCCGAAAGCAGCGCGATCTCGATGGCCTTGCGGGCGCGCCCGTACAGCCCCGCGCCGTAGCAATAGCCCACGATCGGCTGCATGCCCTGGCCGATGCCGAAGATCGGCATCACGGCGATCGACGAGACCTTCATCATGATCGCGTAAGCGGCGATGTACAGCGCCGAACCGTAGCGCGAGATCTGATTCATCAGGATCGTGTTGGCCACCGTCAGCGCGCCTTGGCGCGCGAACTCGGAAACGCCGACGCCGAGGATCTCGGCGTCGATGACCCAGCGCAGCGGCATGCGGCTGAGGCGCAGGGCGATCAGGCTGCGGCGCCCCGTCAGATAGTAGCGCAAATTCCACAGCAGCGTTACCAGCTGGCCGATCACCGTCGCCCAGGCCGCTCCGGCCATGCCCATTTTGAAGCCGAAAATGAACAGCGGGTCGAGAAACACGTTCAACACCGCCGGCAGCACCATCGAGTACATGGCGTAACGCGTGTTGCCCTCGGAACGGATCGTGTTGTTGAAGAGCATGCCCACGATCACCAGCGGATTGCCGAGGAAAACGATGCCGAGATAGTGCCGCGCGTGATCCGCCACCCGCGCGTCGGCGCCCATCATGGCGATCAGCGGGTCGAGGCACGCGATTCCGGCGGCCAGCGTCGCGAAGCCCAGCGCGACCGACATCACGAAGCCGTTGCCCAGCGCCCGCTCGGCGTCGTCGTCAAGCCCCGCGCCCAGTTTGCGCGACGACAACGAAGCCGTGCCCATCGCCACCCACATGGACAGGGCCCCGACGAACAGCTGCAGCGGGAACGCCACCGACGTGGCGGCGATGCCCAGCGGGCCGACGCCCCAGCCGATGAAAATCGTGTCGACCACGTTGTAAGAGGCCATGACGAACATGCCGATCATGGCTGGCAAAGACATTTTCACGAGCAAAGGCAGCAGCGGTGCCTGCGCCAGCATTTCGCGACGATTTTCCATTGATTTCCTGCACCTTTCGCAAATGTATTGTTTCATGATAACACGATTGTTTTATAAACACTACACGATGCAGGCGGGAAGCCCCTTGTTCATTTTCCGCTCGGAAACGTCTCTTTCCTAAGCCTGTGCTATAATGAGTCCGGCATAAGAATGCCGGCACAAAATCACGAAGCGTACCATCATTGCCGTTGCGAAAACGACAGAGATAGAGGAGGTTAAATCCCGATGAAAAAGTTTTTCATAGGCATTGCGGTCCTGCTCGCGGCGGCCATCGTCGCCGTCTGCACGTTGGACGTCGGCACAGGCTGGATCGCTCAAAAAGGCGCCGAATACGTGGCCAACACCTATAATCTCGGCGTGTCCATCGGCGGCGCCAAAGGCAATCCCGTCAAAGGCTACACCTTCAACGACATCGAACTGACGCGCGACGGCACGTCGCTGATCAAGGCCGGCAAGATTTTCGTCGACCCGGCGCTGCTCAAGCTGCTCACCGGCAACGTGGCGCTCGACTGGGTGGAACTGGGCGGCATCAAGAGCACCATTCCCCACCTGCTCCAGCTGGCCGAAATCTTCACGGGCCGGAAAGTCACGCTGCCCAGCGCCGTCCCGCTGAACGACCTTCAGCTCAATTCAGTCGGCGGCACGCTGGACGGCAACGAGGCCGAAGCGGCCTTCGACATCGCCCTCAACGGCCTGCCCATGAAGGGCAGTTTCAAAGTCAGCATGGCACCGAGCCTGACGATCAGCAAGGGAGACATCCAAACTGCCGGCGGCACGATCAGCGTCAGCGGCGGCGTGACGCCTGAGTTGAATCTGAAGGCCGCCGTCAGTAAGGTGCAGGTCGGCGATCTGTCGGCTCTCGTTCCCCAGCTGAACAGCTTTCTCGTCAAAGGTCGGGTCACCGCCGACATGACCGTCACAGGCGCGTTGGACAATCCCGCCGCAGCAGGAACTGTCAGCTTCGACGACGGTTCCGCCATGGGCTTCCCCGTTTCGGCCAACGCCACGGTCGCGATGAAAGACATGAAAGTCAATCTCAAGCCCCTGGCCGTCAGCGCCATCGGCATTCCCACCAAAGGCGAGGTGTTCGCCGACCTCGGCGGCAAAACTCCTTCCATCAAGGTGAACATGAACACCGACGGCCCCGTCACCGCCGAGACCCTGCGCAAGAATCTGCCCTCGCTGCCCGCCGAACTGAACGGGCAGGTTGACGCCGTCAACGTCGCGGTCGAAGGACCGGTGAACGCCCTCAAGGGCAACGCCCAAGTCAGGGCCGACAAGCTTACGCTCGGCGGCGCCAGCGTCACCGCCACGCTTTTCAAGGCCGCGTTCGACAGCAAAGGGCTGGTCACTGTCTCCGGCGGCTCCAATATCGCCGGCAATCCCGCCACGCTCAAAGGAACGGTCAACGCCGGCGGCAAGGAAGTGGCGGCCGACGTAGCTTTCAGCGTCAAGGACTTCGACCTCGCCATGCTGCCCAAGATCGTGCCTTCGGCGCCGGCGAACATCAAGGGCAAAGTGAACGCCGCCTTCACCGTCAAGGGCAAGGGCAGCGCCATCACCGCCGGCGGCAAGATCGATTCGCAGCGCGTCTCGCTCAACGACATGAACATCGACAAGGTCAACGTGCCCGTCGCCTTCCAGGGCAGCACGGTAACGTTCAAGAACGCCTCGCTGGTCTTCATGGAGCTGCCCGTCACCAAGGTCAACGGATCCATCACCATGGGCAGCGACAATCTGGCTTTCAAGGAAATGTCCGCGATCGTAGCCAACGGCACGATCAAGATGGACTCAGTGCTCAAGTTCGGCAAAAATCTGAACGGCACCTACGATCTGAAACTGAACGGCATCGACCTCGGCAACGTGATGAACACGTTCGGCGCCGGCTCGCTGGGCGCTTCCGGCAAACTCAGCGGCGGCCTCAAAGGCAAGCTTTCCGACACGGACATCACCGGCGACGGTTCGCTTTCCATCCCCGTCTTCTCGCTTACGGGACTGAAGTTCGAGCAAATCAAATCTTCCGTCACGCTCTCCAAAATGGTGGCTTCGCTGCCCGATTTCTCCTCCAAATTCGCCGGCGGAACGATCGACGGCAATGCGAGCATGGACATCAACAAGATGACCTACGCGATCGGCGCCAACCTAAAGGGCAGCCAGCTCAAAACCATCATCGATCAGATGGCGCCCGCGCTCGGTGGCGGGCTGACCGGCACGCTGACCGGCGAGTACAAAGCTTCCGGCAAGCTCAGCCCCTTCACGCTCGAGGGCGAAGGCGCCGTTTCCTCGGCCGGCGGCAAGATGTACGGCTTCAAACAGTATCAATCCATCGTCAACGCCGTCGCCGCGCTGCACGGCAACAAGGGCGTCACCTACGCCGACGCCAGGATCCCCTTTTCCAACGATATCGGCAAGCTGACGCTCAAGGACGGCACCGTTATCAACGCCGAAAAGGGCGACGGCATCTACCAGTACATCAAGGCCAAGGGCACGTTTGCCTACGCCGGCAATCTGGACATCAACGTCGACGGCTCCATCAACGCCATGCTCGTGAACACGGCGGCATCGACCCTGAGCGGCGCGATGGCGGCCGGCGGCGCGGCGGCCCTGCTGACCGGCGGAGCCGGCGGCAT
>NZ_ADFP01000090.1 GCF_000177335.1 Pyramidobacter piscolens W5455 | reverse complement strand
ACGGTGGTTATGATTGGCGCGCGACAAAAAGCGGCAATTCTCCATTTCGCCCGCGCCGTCGTCCGAACGCAAAATCCCCGCCGCGGGCGCGTTCTGTGGAGAAACAGAACCGTGCCCGCGGCGGGGATTGTTTTATACGATTTTCACGCCGCGATTAACGACGTTTCGAGATCACGCGCACAGCGCCCTCGGAATAGGGAGCCAGGTCGCCCTGCTGATAGATCACGGCCACCGTCTTGGCGTCGGCAAGATAGAACTCGTCGCTCAGCTTTTCGGGAACGAACTCGGCGCTGAACGCGAGCGCCTTGCCCTCCTGATTGTAAAGCTTCCAGGCGCCCTTCTTCAGATTCTTCACGAGCGCGTTCACGTTTTTAACGCGGGCAAAGCGGCCGAGAGGCACGCGCTCGCCGGTGACTTTGCTGTACACTACGCCGTGCTCGAAATTCTCGGGATTGGCCGCGCCCTGCTCCATGACCGACGTGCTCATGACCAGAGAGACGTACTTCTCGTCCTCGAACTTCGCGGCGTAGCTCATGGACACGTTCTTCCGAGCGTCGTACTTCGCTTTCATGCCGTCAACGTAGGCGGCGATGTCCTTGTTGATCATTTCCTGGGCTTTCGCGTTTTCCGCGTGCACCGCGGGGTACACCAGCTTCAGACCGAAACCGTCGGCCTGAACCGCGTCGACGACCTGAGCCTGAGCAGCGAAGGGAAGAGCCACCGCAGCCAGAAGAGCCAAAATCACTTTTTTCATTTCAAAATTTCCTCCGAATCTTAATTTTGGGATCTGTGAAACACCTTCATACCAGTAGGAATTATAACAGATCCACCGTCCCCGCTTCAAGTGCTCCGGCGCAGAATTGTAGATTCCTACACTCGTGCGCGGCTAAGGGCACTTCAGAATCGTTATTTTTTCTCGCGGACAGCGGCACTCCCAAGGAAACGCCGTTGCCCTTTCTTCGTTGTATTCGTCTTGATTATTCGCTGTTCATGAGAGGGTTTCGGTTATTTTTTCAGGCCCAGATGCCACAGCGCCCGGCGCAGAATGTGCGCCAATCCGTGATCGCGCCAGCAGCGAACGCCGCCGCGCGCTTTGCGCGGCACCCAGGTGAGAACGCGGCCAAGGCGGAAGGAAACGCTGCGCTGGAGATCATGCATCACGTTCTCTTTTGTCCGCAGCTGGTTGCGCGCCGTCTCCGCCTCACGTTCGGCTGTCTGGCGCTGTGATGTTTCTTTTTGCAACTGTGAACGCGCCGACGACAGTTCCTTCTCGGCTGTCTGACGCTGCGATGTTTCTTTCTGCAGCTGTGAACGCGCCGACGACAGCTCTTTCTCGGCTGCCTGACGCCGCGACGCTTCCTGTGCGGCGAGGCTCCGGTCTTTTTCGAGCTTCGCGCAGCGCGCGTTCACGTTCCGAAGCTGGAGTTCGAGTCCGTCCAGGCGGCGGCAGCGCGCGAACAGATACTCGCTTTCGTCTTCGTACTGCAGCAGGCGCGTCACGTAATCCAGATTCGACGGATTGTAAAAATAGCCGCGATCGCGCCGGTCAAGCTCCATCAGTTCGTTGGCCTGCGTTCTCAGCTCGCGCAGGATCCTGAACACGCTGTCGAGCGTACCGACCATGCGCAGATTGTAAGCGCAGCGATCCAGCGTGCTGTTGATGAAGCTCTGCTTCACCTGCGGCCAGCATTCCGACGCGGCCAGATTTCGCTTCCACAGTTTCGTCGCCTCCCAAAAGGCCAGCGGCGATTCGTCCTTGGTGTGTTCGAGGCTGCGCGGATTGTTGACGCGGCGCCGGTACCCGGGAGTGTCGTACGCAATAATCCGCGAGGCTTCACCCAGCGCCGCATAAACAAAGACAATATCTTCCGCGCGCGGCAGCGCCGGAAAGCGGAGCCGAAGGGAGTCGATAAAATCGCGACGGAACAGCTTGCCGCCCGGACCGCCGTCGCAAAAATTGAAAATATACTGCGGCACGTCGCGCCAACAAAACACGGGCAGGTCGCGCGGCAGCAGGTTCAACCGCAACGAAGACGGTTCGGCGGTCGCCGCTTCGCCGCCCTGCCAGCGGTACGTTCCTCCCACGACGACGTCCGCCCGAGTCGAGCGCGCCCGGTCGGTCATCTTCAGCAGATAATCGGCGTCGAACGCGTCGTCGGAGTCAAGGAACGTCACGTATTCGCCCCGCGCCGCGTCCAGCGCCAAGTTACGCGCCACGCCGACGCCGGCATGTTCCTGCGTCGTCACGACGATCCGGCCGTCGCGCGCGGCGTATTCGCGCAGGACATTGGGCGTGTCGTCCGTCGAACCGTCGTCGACGCACAGCAGCTCGAACGAAGTCAGCGACTGCCTCAGCGCGCTCTCCACCGCTTCGCACAGATACCTCTGCGCGTTGAAGACGGGCATGACGATCGTGACGAGCGGGCGCGCCTCCGCGGCGATGCCGTGCCGTCCCTCAAAGCGCGGCGGCAGACACAGATTTTTCAGCGTCCAGAAATGCTCCTTGTACGCAAACGCCGCGATAAAATCTTCGCCGACGTCGTCTGCGTCGAGGCACCAGACAAACTCTTTGATGCGTTCGTGGAGGGCGTAAACGTCTTTTCCCCGTTCTAGCCGACGGAAATATTCTTCGAAAACGCGATTGAGCCCCCACTGGCAAACCAGGCGCGCCGTTGCCTGCGGCAGTGTGGCCGCTAACTCGCGAATCGCGGCATACGAGACAATCTGACGTTCGAAGGACGGCGATCCCGTTTCGGCGACACGGCGCTCGGCGACGGGAATGTCGGTGATCATCAGACGCTGCGCCGCAGTCAGACAGCCCACGGAGAAGCTGCGTTCGCCGCCGTCCGGCAGCGGCGAAAACGCAAGGCCGCTTTGGCGCACGAACTCGGTTCGGTACAGACCGTAGAAAGAAACGGCCGTCTCGAGCAGCTCGCGCGGCGCTTCGGCAAAGGTCGCGGCCGTCCACAGTTTCGGGCAATCGCGGTGACTCCACGGCGCCGGCAGCTCCGTTTCGCCGCGGCGCGCGCCCTTCAGGCGCACCGCCCCTTTGACCAAATCCAGTTTGTTTTTCACAGCCGCATCGTACAGCCGCCGCAAACTGTCGGGCAGCAGCCTGTCCCCGGCGTCGAGAAAGATCGCGTACTCGCCCGCAGCGGCGTCAAGCCCGCGGTTGCGCGCGGCCGACAGTCCGGCGTTTTCCTGCGACAGCACCGAAATGCGCGGCTCCTCGGCGGCCCAGCGCATCAGCACGTCCAACGAAGCGTCGGTCGAGCCGTCGTTGACGCAGATCACTTCCAGTTGCGTCAACGACTGACGCAAAACGCTCCGCAGCATGTCTTCGAGATATTCTTCCACGTTGTACACGGGGACGACGACGCTCACGAGCGGATGTCCGGCCTGATTCTGTTTCATGACGACACAGGAAGATTTTTGCTTATCCATAAGCGGTTTCATCGCCACGACCTCTCTGTCGAAAAATGAAAAGGCGCCGCCGAAAGAGCGAGTACGGCGCTTGATGCAGCTGTACTCGCTCTTTCGGCGGCGCGGCACCCTTGGAAGCAAAACATATTATGAAAATAATAATAACATCGTTCTCAACATTATGTCAACGCCGCGCCGTTTTTTACCCGCGATCGCAAAATAACGCAGCGACAGGAAGAACGGCGCGGTTGACCGCGTCTTCTTCCTGCCGCTGCGTTTACGTTTCTTCATCGCGGGCGACGTTGCGCCCGTCGAAGACGGGGATGAATTTTTCCATCGCCGTGTGGCCGCGCTGGATAAAACAGTTTTCCATGCCGAGCTTTTCGGCGTGGTCCAGCACCTTGTCGTACTCGCAGGCCATCAGGCGGCGGTTCAGCTCGGGGCAGCAAGCGGCCTGCGGCATGGGCGTGAACTGGTTCATCAGACTCACGCAGATGTCCGAACCGAAGGTGCGCTGCAAATAATCCAGCAGCCTGAGACTGTCGCGATAGTGCCCCGGCAGGATCAGGTGCCTCACCAGCACGCCGCGGGTCATCAGCCCGTCTTTCATCACGAACGGCCCCGCGATCTCGAACATTTTCTCGATCGACGCCGAAGCGTATCGAAAATAATCCGGCGCGTTGGAGTACCGCCGCGCCAGGGAATCGTCGCAATATTTCAGGTCGGGCAGGAACACGTCCACGGAACCGCGCAGCGCTTCGATCGTCTCCGGCAGCTCGTAGCCGCCGCAGTTGTACACGACCGGCAGAGAAAAACCGTTCGCTTTGGCCCGATCGAGCGCCTCGACAATCTGCGGCACGTAGTGCGTCGGCGTCACCAAGTCGAGCGACGCGGCGCCGCGGCGCTGCTGTTCGAGAAAGATCCCGGCGAGGCGCTCCGAACTGACTTCAATGCCCCGCCCCCCGTGGCTGACGTCATAATTCTGGCAGAAGACGCATTTCATGGTGCAGTGGGAGAAAAAAACCGTTCCGGCGCCTTTTTCGCCGGTCAGGCACGGTTCTTCCCAGCGGTGCAGCGATACCAGCGCCACGCGCGCCAGTTCGCCGGCGCCGCACCAGCCTTTCTGTCCGGCCCGCCGGTTCGCTCCGCAGTGGCGCGGGCAGATATCGCATGAGCTCAGATTCATCGTCGCGCTTCCCCCATATACAAAAATCGCCCCGGAGAACGTTCTCCGGGGCGATTGTACTCTCTCGGCTACTTGTTTTCAAGCGCGGCGATGCCGGGCAGATTTTTGCCCTCGCAGTATTCGAGGCTGGCGCCGCCGCCGGTGGACACGTGGGACATCGCGTCCTTCAGGCCGAATTTCTTCACGGCCGAAGCGGTATCTCCGCCGCCGACCACGGTGAACGCACCCTTGGCGGTCGCCGCCGCCATCGCCTCGGCCACGGCGCGGCTGCCGGCGGCGAACGGTTCGTTCTCGAACACGCCCATGGGGCCGTTCCACAAAACCGTTTTCGCTTTGGCGATTTCCGCGGCAAAGGATTTGGCCGTCTCCGGGCCGATGTCCAAGCCCATCATGCCGTCGGGCACCAAGGCCGCGGGAACTACGGAACGCGGAGCCTCGTCACTGATTTCCGCCGCCGCAACGACGTCCGTCGGCAGCAAAATCTTCACGCCCTTCGCCGCGGCGCGCGCCAGCACGTCTTTGGCAAAGTCCGCGTGCTCGGCGTCGTACAACGATTTGCCGATCGTTCCGCCCCGCACGGACAGGAACGTAAAGGCCATGCCGCCGCCGATCAGGATCGTATCGGCCTTGTCGAGCATGTGTTCGATCACGCCGATCTTGTCGGAAACTTTCGCGCCGCCCAGCACCAGTACATACGGTTTTTCCGGAGCGGATTTGACGCGCTCGAGCGCTTCCACCTCGCGGGCGATCAAAAAGCCGGCGTAGGCGGGCAGCGCATGAGCGACGCCTTCGGTGGTGCAGTCGCCGCGGTGCGAAGCGCTGAACGCGTCCATGACGAACAGATCGAACGGCTTTGCCAGCAGCTTGCTGAACTCGGGATCGTTCTTCTGCTCCTCGGCGTGGAAGCGAGAGTTCTCCAGCAGCAGCAGCTCGCCGGGCTTCTGCGCCGCGACGGCCACTTCGACCTCGGGGCCGACGCACTCGGGCACGAAACGCACCGGATGCCCCAGCCCTTTTTCCACGTCTGCGCGGATCTGTCCCAATGACATCTCCGGCACGACCTGCCCTTTGGGACGCCCGAAGTGCGAGACCATCGTCACCAGAGCGCCGCCGGCCAGCAGCGCGTCGATGGTCTTCTTATGCGCGACGATGCGGGAATTGTCCTTGACTTTGCCGTCTTTGAACGGCACGTTGAAATCGACGCGGACCAGAACTTTTTTGCCCTGCAGGGGCGCGTCGGAAATTCCGCGGAGCCTCGGCATTTTAGAGCCCCTTGGCGATCACGTAGTTGACCAGGTCGACGCAGCGGCAGGAATAGCCCCACTCGTTGTCGTACCAGGCGAACACTTTGACGAGTCCGTTCATCTCGATGGTCTGATCGGGCGCGAAAATGCTGGAACGGTCGTCGTGAATGAAATCGGCGGACACGCACTCGTCGGTGACGTAGCCCACGTAGGGAGCCATGGCGCCCTCGGCGGCCTTTTTCACGGCTGCGTTCACTTCGTCGGCCGTCACCGCGCGGCCGGGGACGAAGGTCAAATCGACGATCGAGACGTCGGGCGTGGGCACGCGCAGCGCCATGCCGCTCAGTTTGCCCTTCAGGGCCGGGATGACGAGCGCCACGGCCTTGGCGGCGCCGGTCGTGGTGGGGACCATGGAACACGCCGCCGCGCGGGCGCGGTAGTTGCTCTTCTTATGGGACTTGTCGACCAGATTCTGATCGCCCGTGTAAGAGTGGACGGTCGTCATCAATCCTTTTTCGATGCCGAACGCGTCGTTAAGGATCTTGGCGATCGGCGCCAGACAGTTGGTCGTGCAGGACGCGTTGGAAACGATGTGGTCCTTGGCAGGGTCGTATTTTCCCTCGTTGACGCCCATCACGAACGTGGCCACTCCGTCGCCTTTCCCCGGCGCGGTGATGACGACCTTTTTGGCGCCGCAGGCAAGATGCGCGCCCGCCTTTTCGGCAGTCACGTTCTTGCCGGTCGCTTCGATGACCAGCTCGACGCCCAGTTCCTTCCAAGGATAAACGTCGTTTTCGGGCGCGACGCAGAGGATCTTTCGGCCGTTGACAACGATGGAGTCGCCTTCCGAAGTGACCGTGCCGTCGAAGCGGCCGTGCACGGAATCGTACTTGAAAAGATACGCCATCTGGTCGGCTGACGCGCTGTGCCTCGTAACGGCGACGACCTCGAAAAGACCTTTTTTGTCATACTCCGACATGGCACGAAGAACAAGACGGCCAATTCTGCCAAAACCACTGATTGCAACTCGAACTTTGCTCATAGCAGCAGCCTCCTAAGAATTATTGGCCGTTCCCGCCGGGAAAACGGCCTTCGCAAGCGACATCATACCGTGTGTTTAGATTAAGCGCAAAACAGCCGGCTGTCAAGATTTACGCCGATAACTTTCACGTCAGGGCTGCTTTGACGGATCAAAACCAGCCTCTTCCGCGATCGCGAGCAATTTTTTCAGGCGGTATTTCACGGTGCTTTTGCTCACCTGCGGGCGAAGCAGATCGCCAAGGTCGGACAACGTCGCTTCCGGATTCTCGAGCCGTGCCCGGGCCAGAGGGATCAGCTTTTCGGGAATCAGTTTCACGTCAAGCCGCCGCAGAAAATCAATCATCGCCACGTGCTGGCGGGAAGTTTCCACGCTGCGGCGAATATTGGCGCTGTCGCAGTTGGCCTGCTTATTGGCCAGGTCGCGGCTGCCGCGCATTATCGAACGCTTCTCAAGAGTTTGCGCCAAAGCCGACATGCCCATAAAATAACAGAAGCGCATGATCTGCTGAAGGTCGCGGATCGTCAGTTCGCGCACGTTTTCCTTATCCCGCGCCGAGAAAGTGATTCCGCTGCCCTCCAGCAGTTCGCTCATATTGCGCGCCACCGACGCATCGTGAAAACGCATGATGCAGTAATATCCTCTCTTGGGATTGTAAACGCTCCCCGCGCAGCCGAAGACGCCGCGCGCCCAGGCCCAGCGGATAAAATCGCGGCGGTGACGTTTCGTAAGAATCGTCTTGTAAAGAGACTGCGGCAACACGACCGCCACTTTCCGACTCTGCACGCGCAGGATCTCGCTCAGGTCCGCCTCGCCGCTCCAGCGCACACACGGCCAGAGACGGCGGAAACGGCGGTAGACCCACAGCCGCGACGACGAGATGCGCACTTCGGTCCCGACGGTCTGTTTGTTCATGCAGGCGACGATTCCCGACAGCTCGGACTCCGCGGAAACCGCGTCGGTTACGGGGGCCAAAAACCATTCGTCCCATTGCGCGGTGCTGATCTTCATAACTCGTACCCGCCGTTCAGCTTGCGGCTGATCCGCATCAACGCCTCGGCCAGTCGGGCGCTGTGATGGCGAACGACGCCGCTCTCCTGAATCTGAAGCAACGAGGCGCGGAAAACCTGACAGCCTTTCGAGATCAAAAACTCTTCGTCCTGACGTCCCAGCGACAAAGGCTCGGCTCCTTGAGCGCGATACTTTTCCCGCAGCGGTTCGGGAATGATATCTTCATTGAGGACCACAGCGTCGGGGTAACGTCCCAGCGCCTTGGCGACCCACTGAATGTGATCGAGCTGCGTCATGCCGCTGGTTTCGCCCGGTTGGGTCATCAGATTGGTAACGTAAACGACGGGGCGTTTCGACGTGCGCAGCGCGGCGGTGAAATCCTCCACCAGCAGGTTGGGGATGACGCTCGTAAAGAGGCTGCCCGGCCCCAGAATGACCATATCGGCATGGCGAAGGACCGAAAACGCCTCGCGCACCGGCTTCACGCCCGAAGGTTCGAGGCGGATGCTGCGAATGTCGCGGCCGCGTTCCGCCACCGCCAGCTCGCCGCGCAAAGTCGCTCCGTCGTTCGTCTCCGCGACGAGCGTGACGTTTTCCGTCGTGATCGGCAGCACCCGGCCGCGGATCGCCAGCAAATTGTTGACGAGCTCCACGGCGTTTTTGAAATCGCCCGACTGCTCCGTCGCCGCCAACAGGATCAGATTGCCGAGACTGTGTCCTTTCAGATCGCCCTGGCCGAAACGGAAGTTCATGAAGGCCCGCAGCTGATCGTCGTTTTCGCTGAGGGCGACCAGACAGTTGCGGATGTCGCCGGGAGGCAGCATGCCCCAGTCGCGCACCAGGCGCCCGGAACTGCCGCCTTCATCGGTCACCGTGACCAGGGCGACGATGTTGCGCGTATAACCCTTCAGTCCCTTCAAAAGAGAAGAAAGCCCCGTCCCGCCGCCGACTGCCACAAAATGGGGCCCTCCCGCGAGACGGAGCTGTACGGCAGCAGCCGCCGCTTCCCGTTCGTTTGTTCTTTTCGATATGAAACTTCGCACACGGCGGCTGTTGCGGAACAGCAGAGACACGGTCACGCCGCCGGCCAGACAGCCGCCGACAAAAATCAGCGCCACAGCGAACAAAAGCGTCATGATTCCCGCCCTCCCCGTTCGTCCCGTTCGAGGTCGCGATGCTTAATGCGGCAATCCACGCCGTCAATCCGTCCCAGTCGCTCTCCCAGCCATTCAGCCGCAAAAACGGAGCGGTGACGGCCGCCCGTACAGCCGATGGCGATCTGCAAATAGTTTTTGCCGCTGAAATGATACACAGGAATGATGCTCTCGAAAAGTTCCAGACTCTGGTGCAAAAACGAACTGGCCATCGGATCGTTGTAGATGTACTTTTGTACCGGTTCGTCACGTCCCGAGAGATGTTTCAGCGTCTCCACGTAATAAGGATTGACGAGGAAACGTACGTCCAGCACAAAATCGGCGTCAAGCGCCACGCCGTACTTGAAGCCAAACGAACTGACCGTCACCTGCAATCCGGCCGGATTGCGCGCCAGGATCGAGAAGATCTCGGCGCGCAGCTGGGCGCTCGACAGCGCGGAAGTATCGATGATACGGTCGGCAATGCGCCGGAACTGCGCCAATTGCTTGCGTTCGAGGCCGATCCCTTCCAGCAGGGAGTTCATGAAGCCAAGCGGATGACGCCGACGCGTCAAGCTATAGCGGCGCAGCAGCACATCCTCCGACGCTTCGAGAAAAAGAATCTGGACGTTGACGCCCTTCTGTTTCAGATCATCGAGCACGCGCGGCAGACAGTCCGGAAGATCGAGACTGCGCACGTCGATCACGGCCGCTACGCCGTTTTCCAGCGCTTTGGGATGCTGCGACAGGATCCCGATCAACTCCGGAAGCATGCCGACGGGAATGTTGTCGACCGTAAAAAAGCCCTGATCTTCCAGAAGATGCAGCGCGCTGCTTTTCCCGCTGCCGGACAGCCCCGTGATGATCAGCAGTTTTTTCGGAAGCATGGTCTTGCCGCTCACTGATTCTGCCGTACCAGGACCGGATGCCCCGCCGCCTTGATATCCTTCGCGATCTCGTCGGCCACCGCGCGGTCGCGGCCGCCGGCCACGATCACGCGATAGTAGTTCTTGCCGCGCACCTCCGCCTGACGCACCACGGCGCTGTGCCCCATCTTCTGAAGCGACGAAACGACGGCGTTTGCCGCCGCGCGGTCGGTGTAGGAACCGCACTGGATAATAAACAAACTCTTGTCGATGCTGCCGCCGCGGACAACGACGCGATTTTCCCCTGGCGCAGCATCGCCTTTCTTGGGCTCGACACGAGCGGCTCGCGGTTGCGACGGGCTTTTTTGCGACGCATTGTCTCCGCCCTCGCCGCTTGGCGTGCCCGGGCGATTTTCGGTTTGAGACCGACTGTCGCTTTTCCGCTGTACGGGTTGAGCGATAATCACGTTGTCAATTTTTTCTTTTTTCGTCACCACGCCGTCTTCCGCACCAGCTTTTTTGCCCGCGACGATTCCCGCGCTCTGGTGCTGGGCGATCGGGCGCGGCTGTGTGATAACGGTCGGCTTCGGAGGATTGGGGGCCCAAAGAAGGCGAATCCCGACCACGACAATGCCCAGCGCGACAACGCCAAGAATCGGCAGCATAAAGTCGCCAAACGGAACAGCCGGTTTTTGCTTAAAACGGCTCGTTGATCTGGCTGCCATAAAAATCACCTCTGTCTCGTAAAATCATATGGCATAACAACAACGGGGACAAGCAGACTTGTCCCCGTCCGAAAATCCTCGTTACTTTTTGCGGCGTCTATAAGTCGTCGGGATATCAAGTCCAGAGCCAAGCCCTTCAAAAATACTGTGAGGCTCTTCCGAAACTACGTCGCTGGGCGTCAGGTTCTGTTTTTCGAACAAGCCGGCGGAATCCGCCCCGGCCCGCGCCTTGGCGTCGTTCTTGTCGGCAAGAACGTCCTTGAATCCCGTAGCGATCAAGGTAAAGCGCACGGTATCGCCCATGGAGGGATCGATGCCCTGCCCCCAGATGATGTTCGCGTCCTCGCGGGCAGAAGCGGAGATCAACTTCGCCGCTTCGTTCATCTCGAGAATGCTCAAGTCCTCGCCGGACTCGATGCAGTACAATACAGAAGAAGCTCCGTTCATCGGCGCCGTCATCAGCGGCCCATTCATCGCCGCGCGGGCCGCCGCGAGCACACGGCCATCGCCCTTGGCTTCGCCGACGCCCATGATGGCGGTCCCGGCGTTGCGCATGATCGTGCACACGTCCGCGAAATCCACGTTGACCTGCATGATCTTGCGAATCACGCCCGTCACTCCGGCGACGGCCTGCCGAAGGACTTCATCGCTCATCTTGAAGGCCTCCTGCCACGTCGTCGATTTATCGGAAAGTTCGATGATACGGTCGTTGTGCACGATGACCAGCGCGTCGACTTTCTCTCGCAGTCTGCCGATGCCTTCAGTCGCCTGCTGAATACGCCTCGGTCCCTCCCAGCTGAAAGGATAGGTCACGATCGCGACGACCAGCGCGCCGACTTTTTCCTTGGCAATGCCGGCGATCACGGGAGCTGCCCCCGTACCGGTGCCGCCGCCCATGCCGGCAGTGATGAAGACCATGTCGGCCCCTTCAAGAAGCTGTGAGATTTCCTCTTCAGATTCCTGAGCCGCTTCCTGCCCAACGCTGGGATTCGCGCCGGCGCCCCGTCCCTTGGTCAGATTGCGCCCCAGGATCAATTTCGACGAAGCCTCCGAAAGCCGCAGCGCCGCGACGTCGGTGTTGCCGGCAATAAAATCCACATCATCAATGCCGCTGCGAATGATCGTATTCAGTGCGTTGCCGCCGGCGCCGCCGACACCTATAACCTTGATGACTTCTCGCGGAACTAACGCGCCGATATCGCCATCCTCAAGGGGTGCATCGTTGGTGATCGAGAAGATCTCGCTGTCGTCCATGGAACCGGTCCTCCTTAGAATAATTCTCTGAAAAGTTCTCTCGCATTGCGGGCAAAGGATTTAAGGGGCGACTGAGAAGGTCTTCTTGCACCTTTCATTCTCTTAGAAGATTTGCCGGTGGCAATGTTTTTGAAAATCGACATAGGCGCTTCCACGTATGCAAAGGGATTCTTTCTCCTTTCCATCAGATACACGATAATCCCCGATACGGCACTGTAACGACAGTCATTGCGTCCTCGCTGCATCTCCTCCTGAAGCACGGGCACGCCGACTCGCACGGATGTTCCCAAGTAAGAATCGGCAAACGGAACGATGCCTTGAGTCATCATGACGCCGCCCGTCAGAATCACATCAGTGGGGAGCCCCGCCTTTTGGATCGCTTTGAGACTGGGAACGATGCTGTCGGCAAAAAGCTCGTCCAGACGGCTTGCCATGATCTCCCCCACTTCTTCCTTGCCCAGTTCACGCTTTCGGCCGCGGTGTTCCACCGTCAGCGTTCCATCCGTTTCCGTCGTTTCCGCCTTCGGGTCCACGTCAATATCTTTTTTTAGCTCTTCCGCGATCGCAAAAGGAATTTTCATGACGCAGGAAATATCGTTGGTAATATGATCGCCGCCAACAGGAATTTCCGCGGCGTGAACCATATGTCCTTCGGAAAAGATCGACACGCTCGTCGTTCCACCGCCGATCGCCACAAGGGAGGCGCCCATCGCCCGCTCGTCGGCGCTCAGCGTTCCCAAAGCCTCGGCGACAGGTTTGAGAACAAGACCAACCACAGAGACTCCCGCTTTTTCCACACAGTTTACCACATTTTGCGCCACGGTAGTAGGGATTACGAGCGCCGTCAGTTCGACCTCCAGACGGATGCCCGTCATCTCCAAAGGATTGTCGATCCCGCTGTTGCCGTCGATAGCATATTTAATCGGAATTGAATGAAGGCAGCAACTGCTCGGCGGCAGCTGAAGCTCACTCAGTGCCGTCTCGATGACCCGCTCGATGTCTTCAGCCATGATCTGGCGCGGCGAACGTCCCAGGGAAATCTTTCCCTTCAGTACGTGGCATTTTACGTCGATACCGCTGAAAGCGACCACAGCACGGCTGATCTTTATACCGCTGAGCATAGATTCGGCATCGGCGATAGCGTCGGAGACCGAACTGACCGCCTGATCGAGATTGACGATCATACCTTTGCGCAGACCTCGGGAAGGCGCCTGTCCTATGCCTATGATCTGCGCTTTATCGGGGTTTTCCGGCGCTCGTTCGGCAACTGCCACGGCTATTTTCTTCGTGCCGAGATCAAGTCCCACCAGGATGTCAGAATCTCTGCCCATAAATCCTCTCTCCTTTACCCTCAAACATTATTCAGGGATGACGCTGTTTTTCTTGATAATTATTTTATCCTCGTACGTCGCATCGATCGACGTTTTTTGTTCCGGTTTCGCGCCAGTCAATTCTCTCACGACGATGAGACTTTTTTCAAGATGAGACACTTTTCCAATAAAAGACGACTGGCTTTTTGTCCCGACGTTTTCAAAAACACAGGCAACCACATCTTCTCCGCCGCGGCGGAGCAGTTCCACATCGGAAACTTTCAGGTCCTTCTGGGAAAGCAGAGTTTGCTGCAGTGAATAAAGCCATTGATACGAAACCGTCAAACGAGTAACTCCGTTGAGCCCCAGATCCTCAAGCAAAGGAAACGAATTCCCCACCCGAAGTTCAGGGAGCTGCGGAATTTCCGCAGTCAGCACCTTGTCCCACAGATCGCGGCGCCATGCCGCACCGTCCTGCGCAATAAGATACTCGGCATGCTGCCAGACGATTCTCATGGCCGGAACAAAGGGGACCGCGGTCAGTTTCAGTGCGCCACGAAAAGGGTTCCATTGCGTTTCTATCGTAAAGGGATATTGCCGTTCATAGCTTTTAAGTTCGCTTTTCGCCAAAAGCCATGCTGGATGGAAATTCAGGAATGACTCGCTCCAATCGCGCAGATTCGTCTCGAACTCGGCCGAAAAATTTTCAACCTGCAACGACTTCAGGCGAAAGGGTTGAAAACGATCGTTCAGGCACAGAAAAGATCCCGCTAAAAAAGAATATATGCACCACCGTAATCTTTTCCGCATTGCCCGCCCCCATAAAAATCAAAATGTCAAAGAGCCGACGCAAAACTCCTGTTCAACTCCTGAACGACCAGATCGCCAATCACACATACATCGCCTGCTCCTTCGGTCAGAATCAAGTCACCGGGACGAACCAGCGACAGGGCCCTTCCAGCGGCTTCAACTTTATTCTGCGCGAGGACGCAACTGCCGCCAAGCTTTGCCACTGTGGCGCCGATCAGTTCGGACGATACGCCGGGAATCGGTTGCTCGTCCGCCGCATAGATCGGCAGCAGCACGACCTGGGGCACGCTGGCCAACACTTCTGCAAAACGATCGAAAAGAGCCTGGGTCCGCGTGTAGCGATGAGGCTGAAATATCAACAGGATTCGCCGGTCGGGGTACATAAGCCGGACCGCGTTCAGCGTTGCCTCAATCTCGCGGGGATGGTGCCCATAGTCGTCGTATACCAGGATATTGTCCGGACACATGGCACGCAGCTGAAGACGCCGCTTGGCCCCATGAAACATTCTCATGGCCTTCTGAACGATGTCGAAGGAAACTCCCAGTTCATGAGCGACGCCACATGCCGCCAGAGAATCGAGGACATTATGTTCGCCGGAAATCACCAGCTCGATGGTCCCCATCTTCCGGCCTTTCGCATAGAAAGTGTAGTTCAAACCACCGCCGCAGTGATACTGGATGTCGGCAGCGTAAAAATCGAACGAAGGATCGCGCCCGAAAAGATACATGCGATTCTTCAAATCGTTCGGAAGCGCTTCGATCACCTTTTTAACTCCGGCATCCTCTCCGCACAGGAAGAGTTTACCGCCTTCCTTGGTGTTGCGAAGAAAACGGCCGAAAGCATCGATGACGGCCTGAAGATCGGGATATTGATTCACGTGATCCCAATCGACGTTCGTCACGACAGAGTAAAGGGGATGAAAATACTCAAAAGACTCGTCACTTTCGTCAAGTTCGGCGACCATGTACTCCCCCATGCCGAGCTTGGCATTGCAGCCAATGTCACAAAGCTCTCCGCCCACCGCGATGGTGGGCTGCATGTCGGCCTGCTCAAGGATATAGCTGATCAGCGAAGTCGTCGTCGTCTTACCATGTGTTCCCGCCACGCCGATGCCGTTTTTGGAGTCGAAAAGAAGGCTCAGCAGCTCGGCTCGCTGCAGCACAGGGATTTCTTTTCTGCGCGCCTCGGCCAGCTCGGGATTGGACGCGGGAATCGCGCTGCTGTACGCCAGCAAATCAACTGCGCACGCATCCAAATGGTGCACGTCATGTCCGTAAAGAATCTTTACGCCGGCTTTCTCCAGCTTTTCGACGTAAGCAGTGCGTCCCATATCGCAACCGCTGACGTTGAATCCCAATTCGCGGAAAAGCAGCGCCAGCCCGCTCATTCCCGCTCCGCCAACACCCATAAGGTGAATGTTTTTGATACTGCCCAGATCTATTTTTTTTCGACCCACTTGGGATTCCCCTTTCAAACTGTGAGGCTGCGCAAGGCTTCGTAAAGGTTTACTGCGCCTGCATTCAAATTCTCACAGCTCATGCGCCGCTCTGCGACAGACTGCAAGGCCGCGCGGAACTGCTCCTGTGAAGAACCTTCCAAGAAGACGGGGGCTCCCGTCAATTTGGAGAAATACTGGGCGTTGCTCACCTGGTGCTGTCCAGCGGCTTTTAGCCACGGCACGACGAGCGCTGGAATTCCCAGGGCCCGAAGCTCTGCCAGTGTCGAAGCTCCAGCTCGGCAGACGATCACATCCGCCGCGGAAAATACCGCCGTCATATCCCAGCAGGCTTCGTGAGTCAACGCTTCCGGAAAAGGACGATCCTTGGGTTCGATCCCCATGCATAGGACTTTATAACTCGTTGATTTTATCATATTTTGTGCATCTTGCAGCACTTTTTTCATGCCGCCGCTGCCCAAAGAGCCGCCTAAAATAACAATCAGTTTTTCATTGTCGCTCAGAGACGCCCCCAACAGCCGTTTCTGAGCGTCTTTTTTATCGATCAGCCGGATCTCGCGCAACGGCATACCCGTCACAGTTTTTTTTATTGTATCCAGCCCCTGACACTCTTCCCAAGCGCAGGCGACAGGAATGCCGCACCTGGCTGCAAAACGGGTGACTTTCCCTGCGACTGTGTTCTGTTCATGTATAAGCGCGGGAACGTGAAGGCACCGCGCCGCCAGCAAAACGGGCATCGAAAGATAACCGCCAAACAGGACGCAATGGTCGATCCGTTCTCTCTTTAAAATCGCGCATGCTTCGAAAAAAGAACCGAAAAGATGTTTCCAGCGCTTCAGCGAACGCAGACCGGGCACGCCCAAAGGCGAGCCTTCCAGCGACAATTTTTGAGGAGCTATGCCATGAGCCTTATAAATTTCGTCTTCCAGCGGACGGCTGCCCGAGAGCCAAATGACCGATTCACCCTGCTTTTGCAACCACAAGCCGAAAGCGACGGACGGGATGATATGACCGCCGGTTCCCCCGGCAGCCAGCAGGATTCTGTACGCCACGTCACCGTCCTCCTCTACTCGTCTTCTATCGGTTCTTTGATCAGCCTGATCAGCAAGCCGATCCTTGCCCACATGAATACCAGCGAGGTGCCTCCGTAACTGATAAACGGCAGAGGCATGCCCGTCAGGGGAATCAGTTTCATGACGCCGCCGAGGTTGATGAAAAACGGCAGCAGTACCGCGACGCAGCATCCCCAAATGAGAATACGCCGTTCCGGCGTCGCTTTTCTGTATGCGGCATAGACGCGCAGCGTCCAAAACACAAACAGAAGAAAAACGCTCATCGTGCCGACAAGTCCCAGCTGTTCTCCAAGAGCGGGGAAAATAAAATCGTTGTGTACTTCCGGTAAAAATTGCTGCCCCCGGCCCAGACCGATGCCCCATATTCGCCCATTGGCAAAAGCGATCAGTCCCTGAATGACCTGATAACCGGAACCCAACGGATCGGTCCAGGGATCGAGCCATGTTTCGATCCGTTCGGCGCGATATCCATAATTCGCCATGTACCATAGCACCGGAGACGCGGCAATCCCCGTGACCAGCGGCAACAGGATGCCGTATCGTTCGATGAAAAGCGCGCCCATAATGCCCACGAGCAGCAGCAGGCCGCCAAAGTCAGGTTGTTTCATGATGATCAGGGCAAAGGGAGCAAACAGGATGCCGCTGAGGATCAGCGCTTTCCACATGCTGTCCACCCGCATATAGACTTTGGCGAGATGAATCATCATCACAAAGCTCACGACTTCCAACGGCTGGAAGTTGACTGGACCAAGACGGATCCACCGGGAAGCTCCCTTGACGACAACTCTCAACGGGGAAAAGACCGTCATCGCCAGCAGACCAAAGGCCACAGCCAGCAAAAAAATGCTGTGCCTCGACCAAAAACTCAGCGGCACCTGAGTCACCACGATAAATCCCGACAAAGCTACCACGAGCCACAGCGCCTGCTTCAATCCCGGCGAAGAAAGATCCCAGCCCGTCATCGACGAGACCACGACGACGCCTAACGTGGAAAGGATCAAGGGCACAATCCAAAGTCCAAAAACGCTTCCGCTGCCGGAATCGCGGTTATAACACCGCGAGACCTTTATCTGGTTAGAATAACGCTCTGACGAGTTGGGCAAAATGATCTCCCCGTTCTTCATAACTATGATACATGTCCCAGCTTGTGCAGGCCGGAGAAAGAAGGACTTTGTCGCCGGGAGCGGCAAGTTCCGAAGCTTTTTTTACGGCTTCGGCCATGTCCTTCGCCCGCACGGCATGTCCGTAACCGGCAACCCGCAGCGCCGCGAGAATTTTTTCGGCTTCGGAACCGATCACAATCGCGGCGAACGTCTCTTCGCAAACGACGCGGGCAAGTTCATCATAGCTTTCGCCCTTACCCTGACCGCCAAGGATAATCAGCTTGCGCCCGTTTATGCTGTGCAAAGCCGCGATCACGGCGGCGACGTTGGTTCCTTTGGAATCGTCGATAAAAAGGACGCCGTTCTGTTCGCCCACCGGCTCACAACGATGATGGAGGGCTTCAAAACCGGCAAGTCCCGCGGAGGGATCGACATCGCGAAACGCAAGCGCCACGGCTGCGCAAGACATGGCCGCATTTTCCAAATTATGGGAGCCGAGCAGTTTCAACGAGCTTTTATGGAACAACAGGCGGCGTCTCCCGTGACCGACGAGAAACACATCGCGGCCGTCCATGTCGATCCTCAGATTGCCGCGCCCCAGCGCACAAACGGCGCGTCCCGCCGGGACTCGGAACGCGTCGACGTCATGCGTCACCGCGTAGCATTCTTCCTGGCGGGGCAGAAAGATCTTGCACTTGTCGTTCTTGTAGTTCTCATAACTGCCGTGCCAATCAAGATGGTCGGGGGCCAGGTTCGTCAGAACGGCAACGTCCGGTCTGAGCTGCGTGTTCCAGTGCAGCTGAAAACTGCTCAGCTCCATCACGATTGCGTCATAGCTTCTGTCCGCATGGGCCGCCAGGGGATTGCCGATGTTCCCCGCCGAAACGGCGTTCAGCCCGGCGTTCCGCAGCAGATGAGCGATCAGCGCCGTGCAGGTCGTTTTGCCGTTCGTTCCCGTCACGGCGATGATCTTTCCTTTCAGGAACGGGGCGAGAAGGTCGAGCTCTCCCTGCACAGGCACGTTTTTTGCGCGGGCCATCGACACCGCATCCGATTTTTCCGACACGCCCGAGCTCACAACCATCAGGTCGCACTCGCAACATCTGGGCGTATGGCCGCCGGTTTCCCATTGGATCCGCGTCTTGCTGAAAAGCTCCTGCGTCTCGCGGGGGATCTCCGCCCGATGATCGGTCACGAAAACACCGGCGCCGCGGCTGGCCGCCCAGAGCGCCAGAGCCCTTCCGCTCACGCCGGCGCCGACGACGGTGATCTTATGAACCATCTAAACTCCTCCTTCCGCCGCGCCCGAAAAGACCAAACGCACGGTAGCGACGTCGCGCTCAACGAAAATCGATCACGGCATAAAAAAGAACGCCACGGACTGCGCCGCCGCGGCGCACAGCAGCGAACAAAGCGTATGGGCCAGCAAAAAACGGACGACGATGCGGTCTTCGGGCCAGCCCAACAGTTGAAAATGATGGTGAAGGGGGCTCATTCTAAAAACGCGCCGGCCCCAACCATGAATGGCGATCAGCTGGATCACGACCGACAGCATCTCAATGCCGAATCCCGTTCCCGCGGGGATCAAGACCAACACGCCGCCGGCGCCCATAAAAGCGCAGGAAGCCATCAGCCCGGCCAAAAAATGCGCTCCCGCGTCGCCCATGAAGACCTGAGCGGGATGACAGTTATGCCATAGAAATCCCAAAGCGACGGCCAATCCCGTCAGAGATCCCAGGTAAGGTTCCGGCGAGAGCGACGCCAAAACGACGAAGGTCACGACGCTTGCCCCCGCCGCCAGACCGTCCAGACCGTCGGTCACGTTCACCGAATTCTGAATGCCCACGGCGAAAAACAGCGCCAGAGGCCAGATCCAGCCGCCGATCGAAAAGCCCCAGAATAGAGCGGGAACTTTGCCGTCCAATGCCAGAAGGATGAACCACAGCCCCGTCGTCGTCGCCTGCAGAGCGAACTTTTGCAGGCTGCGCAGCCCCTCGCTGGAACTGTTTTTGAACTTCAACATGTCGTCGCATAAGCCGACCATAGCGGAAAGGATCGGATACGACCAGAAGATCACGCCGGCGCGATCGCCCCGAATCATGTGAGTCAGCAAAAGCCCTGAACCGATCAGCAAAAATACCACGCCGCCCGCCGCAGGAACTTTCGCCTTGATCTTCTCGTCGATATGCGTTCCATAAGCCTTCTGCACCTGAGACACGTGACGGCGCCGCATCCAGTCGATCCACGAATGCTGCGCGGCAACCTCACAGAAGAAAATCACGAAAAGAAGGATCAGCGAATGAGGAGCCAGAAGAGTCATCATAGTTCAAGCGCCCTCACCACGCGCTCAAGATGATTGCCGCGCGATCCCTTGACGAGAATCACGTCGCCTTCGCCCGGGCGCGTTCCATCCACCGCCTCGATCAGCGCATCGATGGAGTCGTAATAATAATCCGCCGTCCCATCGACGTTCTTCCATTCCTCGCCAAAGAGATACAGCAGGTCACTGACGCGAAGCGCCCGCTCAAAGATCTTGCCGTGTTCCGAAACCGACGCCGTTCCCAGCTCCAACATTTCGCCGAGGATCAAAAAGCGGCGCCCGGGGATGTCGGCCGAGTCCATGGCAGCCAGAGACGCTTTCACGGCCGCCGGGCTGGCATTGTAACACTCGTCGAGAATCGCTGCGCCGCTTTCGGACAGGCGGATCTCTCCGCGTCCGGCGCTGTTGCGGCACTTGGGCAAAGACGCCGCGATCTCGCGGCTGGAAAGCCCCAGACGCCCCGCGATGGCGACGGCGCAGCAGAGCGGATAGAGCTGATGCACGCCGGCCAACGGCAAAGAAAGGTTGAATGACAAACCGTCCAGCCCTGTCAAAATCGCCCTCACCGTAAAATGATCTTTTTCCCAACTTAGATGTTCTCTGGCAAAAAGAACCTCGCCGCGGCGTCCGAAACGGATCACTTCCGGCAGTCTCAGTTCTTCGGCGCGTTTGCAGAGCATTCCGTTGTCGCCGTTGATCACGGCGCAGCGCAGATTTTCCGACGCAAAAATTTCCGTTTTGGCCTGAAGCACGCCTTCGAGGGAACCGAAATTTTCCAGATGCGCCGGCGCGACCTCGGTGACTGCGGCGATCGTCGGCGGCAGATAACGCGTCATCTCGGCGATTTCCCCGCGATGGTTGGCGCCCATTTCCAGCAGCACGACCTCCGTGTCTGCCGGCGCCGCCAGCACCGTCACCGCGCAGCCGATGAGCGTATTATAGTTGCCTGCGGCCGCGTGGATTTTGAAATAACCTTCCAAAAGAGCTTTCGTGTCGTTTTTCGCCGAAGTTTTGCCGACGCTGCCCGTAATGGCGACGGTTTCGCGCAGACGCTCCAGCGACTTCAGATAAACCGACGCCAGGGACGCAAGACCGTATTCACAGCGTTCCGGCGTCAGGATAAAAGCGCATTGGGGATACAGCGAGCTCCATTCCTCTCGATAGGCCGCCGCTTCGCAGACGATCAGCGCGCCCCCCTTCGCGAGCACGTCGGGAATGAAGCGGTGCCCGTCGACTTTGGTGCCGCGAAGCGCCACAAACCCCTCGCCTTTTTGCGTTTCGCGGCTGTCCACCCGAACGGTCAGAGGCAGCTCCCGATCGACCCCTTTTACAACGACGCCGGCCTGCAACGCCAATTGACTCAGTCTCACCGTCACCGGATCGTCACGCCCCTTTCTTCGGCCCATTTCTCGACGACCGCGCGGTCGCTGTAAGGATATTTGACGCCGTTGATTTCCAGATACGGTTCCGGACCCTTGCCGGAAAGCACCAGCAGATCGCCGCGGCGGCACCAGTCCAGAGCCTTGCAGATCGCCGCGTCACGGGGAAGTTCAATGGACCAGCAACCGTCGGCGCGGACTTCCTCGATGCCCGCCACGATCTGTTCGGCGATTTTCAGGGGATCTTCCGTGCGCGGGTTGTCCATGGTGACAAAGATCCGATCGGCTTTCTGCGCCGCCGCCCGCCCAAGCAGGGAACGATGCCCGGCGAAACGGTCGCCGCCGTGCCCGAAGAGGCTGACGAGCCGTCCTTCGGTCAATGGGCGCAGCGTTTCCAACAACGCTTTCAGTGAATCCGCCGTGTGCGCGTAATCGATGACGACGCGCACGCCGTTGTCGAGATTCAGCCGTTCCATGCGCCCCGGCACCTGAGGCATGAGCGCCAGACCGGCAACGACTTTTTTTTCGTCGCAGCCTTCGGCTAAACAGACGGCCGCCGCGCCAAGCGCGTTTTCCACATTGTGTCGTCCCGAAAGCGGGATGTGGACGCGCCCCATCTTTCGCCCGTCGAAGATCAGATCGAACTCGCTTCCGTCGATATCGAGCTTTACGTTCGCGCCCTGCAGGCGGGCCGGAGCCTCGAGCGCCCAGGTCATGGCTTGCGGAAATTCGGCCGCAAGACGGCGGCCGTGCTCGCTGGCGGCGTTCGGCGCCACCGCCGCGCCCGGTTTGAGATATTTGCGGAACAGCGCCGCTTTGGCTTCGTAGTAGTTCTCCATCGTCCCGTGAAAGTCGAGGTGCTCGGGCGTCAGATTGGTGAAAACGGCGCCGTCGTAAAGGCACCCGCTCAGGCGCCCCTGCGCGATGCCGTGCGAAGAACATTCCATGGAACAAGCTTGGCAGCCGTTGTCGACCATATTCTTCAAAAACTGCTGGATTTCGCTGCCTTCGGGCGTCGTGCGGTCGGCGAGCACAGACTTGGAACCGTCGTCGTAAACGATCGTTCCCAGCAGGCCGCATTTGACGCCGCAGTTTTGCAGGATGCTGCGCACCATGTAGCTGGTGGTGCTTTTGCCCTGCGTCCCCGTGACGGCGAACATTTTCATTTTCTCGGACGGCTCTTCGTTCAAAGCCGCAGCGACATACCCCATCGCCGCCCGGACGTCGGTTACCTGGATCCAAGGGATCGGCAGTCCCGAAACAGGGCGCTGAATCAGAAGATACGACACGCCGGCTTTCAGCACCTGTTCGATGAAACGATGCCCGTCCGCGTGAAGCCCCACGACGCAGGCAAAAATATCTCCCGGGCCGACGGTCCGGGAGTCGCTTTTCAGGGTGCAGTCCGCCGGTATTTTGTTCCAGTCACCGCCGATATCTGTCAGAAGCCCAGCATTTTTCAGATCTTCAAGTCCTCTTTTCAATCGCCGATCCATGGTCACGCACTCCTCTTACTTGACGCCGACGCCCTTCAGACGTTCCACTTCGTCGACGATTTTTTTAAAAACCGAACCGGCGACGGGACCTCCGTAATACAGACTGCCCGTCACATCGCCGAAAACGATCAACATGGTATACTCGGGATCGTTCGCGGGCCAGAAGCCGATCATTGACGAATTGTAAAGCCCTTTGACATACTTCCCGTTCCGGGCGACCTGGGCGGTGCCGGTTTTTCCGGCCACGTGGACCAGTTCGCTGTCGGCCGGCTTGCCCGTGCCGCTGACCACGACCTGGCGCAGGACGCCGCGAAGCCATTTGGAATTTCGCGGCGAAACGACGCGGTTCACCTCCATCGGCTCGGAGTGATACACCTGATGCCCTTCGCCGTCGACGGCCGAACGCACCAAATAAGGACGGAGGAGCACGCCGTCGTTGACGATAGCGTTGAAAGCCGTGACGAGCTGAAGCGGCGTTACCGCGAACCCTTGCCCGATGGCGACGTTTGCGGGAGTGATTCCGTACCATTTATCGGCTGTCGGCAACAGCCCCATTTCCTCACCGTTCAGTTTGATGCCCGTGCGGGAACCGATTCCCCAAGAGCGCATTTCCTCATACGTACTGAAAGGAGGCATTTTCATACCGATCTGAGCCATGCCCACGTTCGACGATTTTTCGATGATCTGCGCCACCTTCATGACGCCGTTGTCCCTCGGATGGGAATCGCTGATATAACCGTCGGCCACCTTCAGATGCGCGGGACAACGGAATGAATCGCCTTGTTTCACTCTTCCCTGTTCAAGCGCCATGGCGACCATAATGGGTTTGAAGGTCGAGCCCGGTTCGTAGACCCGATTCACGGCGTTGTTGTTCAAAGCTTTCGGATCCTTGAAAGTGGAGCGGTTGTTCGAATCGAAAACAGGATAGCTGGCCATGGCCTTGACGGCGCCGGTCCTCGTTTCCAGACAAATTCCCGCCGCCCAAGGAGCCTTGATCTCGGCGGCTTGAGCGCCAAGAAAACGCTCTATTGCGTACTGGATCTCAGAATCGATGGTCAGGTACAACCCCTGCTTCCCGCTGCGGGGCTTCGACTCCTGCGTCACGTCCACGGCCGCCGGCGCGCCGCGATAACTCGTGTGCATTTTTTCCGGCACCACCAGCGTGCCGTTCCACATCAGTTCGATGCCGGCAAGTCCCCAGCCGTCCTGATCGCAGAACCCCAGCAAGTGGGAAAGCATATTCCCCTTCGGATAGATCCGTTTGCGTTCCTCTCTGATGTAAAATCCTTTGCCGCAGTTTTTTACGATCTCTTCCGCTTCGCTGCGCTCAAGATAACGTTTGATCCAATAAAAGCGACGGTCTAATCTTTTGTCCAGCGCCTGGACTTTCGCCTTGCCGATATAAGGCGTCAGCTTGTCGAGACTTCCAGGCTCAAAGCCCTCCACCCCCGGATCGAGAAACACGCTGTACGTCGTAATGGAGAGAGCCAGCGGCTCGCCGCGGCCGTCATAAATGCTGCCCCGGTCCATCGCCTTGCGTTCGCTCTGCTGGTACTGCTTGGCAAGCTGCTCGGCCGCCCGCCGGTCCGGGTATATATGGACTTTCACCAGCGCGCCCAGATACCAGGCCATCACGATAAAGACGAGACACCACTGGATTTTTCTGCGCCCCGGCTCTCTTTTCGTCTCATCCGTTCTCCATTCCGGCATTTCCTCGTCACCCGGTTTCCGTCAAAAGCAACTTTTCATTTCACTAACGAGATAACGCGACTCCCGAACCAATCAGAGAAGCAGCCCTCGTGCCGCCGGAACGTCCTGCGACATCCAGACGGACGGCGCCCGCCAGATGGACCTGAGTCATGCCGAGCTGATGGGCCGCATAGGCATGAATCGCGCGCGGCGACATCATGGCCGCCGCTTCGCGCTCCAGATCGCGGCATTCTTTCTCACACGTCTCCAGCTGTCCTTGAACCGCAGAGATCGCCTCGTCCATCCGCTGAGAATCGTTTCTCAGCATCGACAGAAGCCCCAAACACATAATCGAAGTGATGAAGAACATCACTAACGCCTGTCCAAACTTCCCGGAATTTCTTCTCAAATATCTCACACCCTGCGCCATGGTCCGATCCGCCCTTCCGCCTTGTTCGGCACGTTTTTCTTGAGAAAGCCGCGAAGCCGCGCGCTGCGCGATTTTGGATTGCGTTCCACTTCCTCGTCATCCGGAACCTGCCCTTTGCGCGGCTCCAGAACGCCTTTTCCTTCTTCGTTCCACTCTCTGAAGCGCCGCTTGACGATACGATCCTCCAGCGAATGGTACGTTACAACAAGCAGCCGCCCCTCCTCTGCCAGGAGCGAAAACGCTTCGTCCAATCCCTGTTCCAACGCGCCCAGCTCGTCGTTCACCGCGACCCGCAAGGCCTGGAACACCTTTCGCGCCGGATGGCCGTTCATCTTGCGCATTACCGGAGCGGGAATCCCCCGGCGGATCACTTCCACCAGTTCCGCCGTGCTCGTTATCGGTCTTTTCAACCGCTCTTTGACGATCTCGCCGGCGATGCTCCAGGCAAAACGCTCTTCGCCGTATTTCCGAAAAATATCCGCCAGAGATTCTCGCGGAAGTTCATTCACCAACTCCGACGCCGATCGAGTTCCCTCAGCGGGATTCATCCGCATATCCAGCGGTCCGTCCTCGCGGAACGAAAAACCGCGTCGGCCGTCGGCCAGCTGCATATTCGACACGCCCAGATCGAGCACCACACAGTCAACCGCCCGAATCCCGACGGACGCGCAAAGTCCTCCGATGTTCCGAAAATCCCCGTCGAGAGCCAGAAAACGCTCCCCAAAAGGAGCCAGCCGCTGGCAGGCGATGTTTCGCGCCCGTTCATCACGATCGATGCCGACGACTCTCCACCGCGGGGAGCGTTTTAAAAACGCTTCCGAATAACCGCCCAATCCCAACGTGCCGTCAACGATCAACGCGTCGGCTTTGAGGTCCATGCTCTCGACGACTTTCGCCAGGAGCACGGGGACATGCTCAAACTCCAAGGTCCGACACCCCCTCGGCCAGGGAGGTGAAATTCTCCAGCATTTCGTCGTTGCTGGCGGCCCATTTCTCGCTGTTCCAGATTTCCAGATGATCATTGACGCCATTGACGACGACCGCGTCGCTTAACAGCGCATATTTGCGCAACTTTACAGAAAGCAGGATGCGTCCCTGTCCATCCACGGGAAGTTCCTCCGCCGCGCCGAGAAGCGTGCGCATAAACTGGCGTGCCTGTCCTTTTGTGAACGGCAGAGACTGGAGCTTTTGCAGATATACGCTCCATGCGTCCATGGGGTAGACGGCAAGACAATTATCGAGGCCCACCGTGCAGACCACGGTGTCCCCAATCTGGGCGCGGAACTTCGCCGGCATGACGAGTCGTCCCTTATTGTCTATGCGATGGTCGTAGCTTCCCATGAACATGTCCATTTTTCCCCACTTTCTACCACTTTATTCCACCACGGTCAGAATATCGTTTTTTTTGAGGAGGGTCAATAAGCTGAAAGATCCTCTCAATCGTAGCAAAATGAACCCTCGACATATTTGTTGACGACCTATCCGCCCAACAAAGAAAAGGATGACAAAACGAAAGCAAAAAAATTGGATCTCCCCCAATATAGGGAAGATCCATGGCAAATTATCTAAATCTTAGAATTACTAATTACAAAAATAATCCAGATAATTCAAAAAATTATCCGCGCGGCGCGGAACTTCTTGACCATTCACGCTTTTACGGGATGGCGGAGTGGCCCGTAAGCCGGGTTCTGTCTGGGATAGTCATTTATCTAGAACATGCATTGCTGCATGTCTCAAGCGATCTGTACCCGGAGGTCAGCGGGCAGCCTCGGCCCTCCCTATTCGATCTTGCTCCAGACGGGGTTTGCCAGGCACGACAGTCGCCTGTCGCCCGGTGGGCTCTTACCCCACCCTTTCACCCTGACCCGGTACGGGAACCGGGCGGTCTGCTCTCTGTTGCACTTTCCTGTGGCTCGCGCCAACTGGACGTTATCCAGCGTCTTGCCCTGTGGAGCCCGGACTTTCCTCTCCCGTTTGCACGGCAGCGACTATCAGGACCACTCCGGTTCTGAAGTATATCATCGTTTCGTTCTCGCGTCACGCCGGAATTTCCCATCAATGACACTGTTTCTTCACTAGTGCTGATTTTCAGTCAAAAAGCATCATTGAGAATACCGCGCTGGCGCGCGACCGCGCGGCGGTCGAGGCAGTCTTGGGCGAGAAGCTTCTTCGGGGCGCCGTTCGCTGGCCACGAAACTGCTCCGGCAGGAGTATATAGGATGCGCAAATAAAATGAGCCGACCTTCCGGCGAACTGTCCGAAGGTCGGCTCATTTTTTAAAACGCCAAAGCGCCCGTTCTTCAAAATGGACGTCGTCCTTTCGTCCTTTTAGCGCTTTTTTTCAGTCCACGTTCTCGCTGGCGCGCATCGCCTCTATTGTTTTGCCGATCAGTTCGTCAAGCTCCCAGCCCAGCATCTCGGCTCCCTGACGGATCACGTCACGGGAACAGCCGGCGGCGAAACTTTTGTCCTTGAATTTTTTCTTCACGGACTTCACTTCGAGGTCGCTGACGCTCTTGGAGGGACGCATCACCGCCACAGCGCCGATCAGACCGGTCAGTTCATCGGCGGCAAAGAGAATTTTTTCCATCCGGTGCTCCGGCTGAGAGGCAATCCCCGTCAGGCCGAAGCCATGACTGGTCGTCGCATGAATTATGCGTTCGTCGAGGCCGCGCTCGCGCATGATCTCTTCTTCTTTGACGCAGTGCCGCTCGGGATATCTTTCGAAATCGAGATCGTGAAGGATTCCCACCGCCTGCCAAAAGTCGGCCTCATCGCCAAACCCCTGGTCGACGGCAAACCAGCGCATCACATCGCCGACGATACGCCCATGTTTGAGATGAAACTCCCCCTCGTTGTATTCTTTCAACAGTTCATAGGCTTCCTGCGGTGTCGGTATCATCGCCTCGCAACCTCCCTTGAAAATTTTCGGATGAAAGAGCCGCCCCGCGGCGGCGCGTTTTTTATTGTACTCTTTTGCGCGGCGCGAATCAAACCGGCGCGTGCCACTTTAATCCGACCGGCGACGGCTCTATAATAAGGTCATACGTCTTTGCGCGGGAGGGAAACCATATGCTCATCGTCCATCCTCTGGAACCTGTTTTCGACACGTCGTCGCGCGTTTTGATCCTCGGCACCATGCCCTCGCCGAAATCGCGGGAAGCCGGGTTCTACTACGCCCATCCGCAGAACCGCTTCTGGAAGGTGCTGGCGGCACTTTTCAAAAGCGAGATCCCTTTCGGCCGAGAGATTCGGCGGGAATTCGTCCTCCGCCGCCATATCGCTCTGTGGGACGTGTTGCGCTCGTGCGAGATCGAAGGCGCCAGCGACGCCTCGATCAAGCGGCCCGTGCCCAACGACCTATCGGTCGTTCTCGATCGCGCTCCGATTCAGGCCATTTTCTGCACCGGCACAAAATCAGCCGCTTTCTACCGCAAATTGATCGAACCGGTCACGAAACATTCGGCAATAACGCTTCCCTCCACCAGCCCCGCCAACTGCGCCGTATCCTTCGAACGGCTTTGCGCCGCCTACGGCGCCATCCTTCCCTGGCTGTAGGAGCGCGCTCGCGCAAAGGATAAGCGGACGGAAGGCCCCCAGCGCCTTCCGTCCGCTTTTGTGCCGTCGCGTCACGAGGCGGCGATTTTCTCCGTGTCAAGTACGGCCAGCAGGGGCAGGAGCTTTTCCAGCTCCCCCATGCCTTCGATGTCGCCGTCGAGCATCGGCAGCTGCACGATGCCGTACTGTCCGAACTCTTTTTGGATCTGGTCAAGATATTGAGTCTGCTGGGCCCTTTTTTTCTCGAAAAAGCTCCCCGTTTCCGGCGGCATGACGCGGTTGACGATCATCGGCCCCACGGCGATTTCGAATTCATTCATCAGGGCTACGGCCCGCTCCGTTTCGAGAACGGCCAATTTCTCGGCGTTGAGCACAAAGTGGAAGGTCGTCAGGCCGTGATCGGTCAATAATTCGCGGGCGCGCTGGAAACGGTCGCGGCGACGGGTCAGAAGATCGAAGACGGGATCTTCTTTCAGTTTCTCGAGCAGGTCGCGTTCATAATGAGAGGCCAGGCGCATCATATCCATAGCCTTGCGGCGCTTCTCCAGCAGATGCTCCATCCACATGCCGAGCACTTCGGGCAGCGTCAACAGGCGCAGCGTGTGCCCGGTGGGGGCCGTGTCGAAAACGATCGCGTCGTATTTCTTGCCTGCTTGCTCCATCAGATCGACAAAACAATCGAAGATCGCCGATTCTTCCGACCCGGGAGACACATAAGCGATGCGCAGCTGCTTGTCGATCTCCTCCACAATCGCGGGACTGACGATCCGACGCATCTGTTCGCGAATGCCTTCCATGTATTTCTTCGCTTCGAGCGCAGCGTCGATCTCCAGTCCCCAGAGATTCTCCTCGAGCTTGACCACTGAGCTGCCGATTCCGGTGCCGAACGCATCGGCCAGAGAATGAGCCGGATCGGTGGACACCGCCAGCGTGCGCACGCCCCGGCGAGCCAGATGAAGCGCATAGGCCGACGAACACGTTGTCTTGCCGGTACCGCCCTTGCCGCCGAAGAATGTGAACCGTTTATAAGCCATGATTTTCTCCTTAGCCGTCAAATCCGTACTGTCCAGCCTTTTCCGCGATGAGCATCTGCCGGTTCATCATGCGCCGCTCCCAGCCGGGTATATCCGTCGCAATGTAAGGCAGCAGCTCCATCATATAGTAAGAGACCGGATTGGGGATGCCCAGATAATCGCCGAAAAGCAGCAGCATCAACTCGTCGTTGACGTCGTAAGCTTCCTTGCGAACAACGCCCATGCGCTTGTCAAACGAAGCGCCCCAGAAAAAAAGACGGATCCACTCCCACGCGACGGCCATTTTTTCTTTAAAAGTTCCGTTCACTCCGCTTCACCTCTATACATGATCGTCATCTCATCCCGCACAGCTCACCGTTTTGTTTATTATACACCACTCCGGCATATCGGTGAGGCCGAAGAGAGCGGGATATCGTGCCGTTTTTTTCGCGAGCTCCATTCCATCCGGCGAAACCGGCCCCCGCCGTGCGGGCAGTCAAACGTCTTCCATGACGGAACACGAAGCGGCTCTCCCGATGCCCTCTTGCCTGAGTTCCTTCAAAAGATTACAATGAAAATCACAGCATCAAAAAATTCCACGGACATTTACCGGGGCGTTGCTGAAATGGGGTTGATGATCATCGACGCGGTAAAAAGCAAAGAACCGCTTCCACAAAAGCGGAACGGCAAAAAGCGATTTCGTTGGTTTCTCGTTCCCAAGATATTCCTGGCGCTGGTTGCGCTGCTGGTCGGGCTGACCGCCTTTGCGATCTGGGGGGGACCGCTTGCCACCGACATCGTCGCGTTCGGCGCGAAGAAATATCTGTCGAGAATGCAGTACCTCAGCGTCGCTTTCGAAAAGTTCGGCGGCAGCCTCTTTGACGGCTACGAACTGCACGGCCTGACCGTCGGCGATAAAAACGACCCCGCCATCGTCGCCGTGCGAAAAATCTTCGTCGCCGTCGATGCCGAAGAAAGCTGGCGACGGAGCAAAGTGATCCTGCGCGGCGAACTGGAAGGGCTGCGCGTCACAGAGGATCGGCTGACGCGGTTGGCCGCCGCGGCGCAAAAAGAGTTTTCCCCCGCGCGGAAAGCCTCTCGCCCAGATGAGAAGAGCCTGCCGATCCTCTCGATCGTAACGCCGCGAAGTTTCGCCGCCAGCGATCTGTCCGGTTCTCTGGGGTGGAAAGTCGAACGCCTGAGCGTCGAACAGCCGGAACCGGACAAGCTGGCCTACGCGCTGGAACTCGACGCCGATTATTTAAAGGAGCGGATCCGCATCGGCGGCACGTTCTCCGTCACGGAAACGGGACTGCCGGAACGCCTCGACCTGCGTCTCCGCGCGCTGCAAAGCGACGTGCAGATACAGGCGTCGCTGAAAGACGGACAGATCTCGCTGAAAAAACTCGAAGGTACGCTGCTCGGCGCGCCCGTCACAGGCAGCGCTTCCATCGACGCGGCGTCCAAGGATCCGCGCATCGCCGCCGATCTGACGCTGCAAAAGGTCGATTTCAAACCGCTGCGCAAATGGATCCCCGGACTGGGGGCAAGCACTCTGGAGAGCCTTCGGGCGCATATCGCAGGGACGCTGGCCCGTCCGACCGGCACGATCGCTCTGAAAAACGGCGACGTCGCTTACAAAAAGTACCGGGCCGACAACGTGGAGGGCATCGTCGAACTGAACGGCGTCAACGTTCAGGCGGCTCTCTCCGCGGATCTTCTGGGCTCGCCGCTTTCGATCGTCGGCTCGTCGGGTCTGACGCCGGACGCGGCGCTGAACATGAAGGCGACGATGCCCTCGCTGGCGCTGAAAAATCTCGCTTCATGGTTCCCCGAGACAGCCGGCGCCGGGCTTGACGGCACGCTCCGCGCCGAGCTCGGCGTCACAGGTACGCTGGCGCAGCCGAAAGCCCGCCTGTCAATACGTCTGCCGCGCCTGACGGTCCAAAAGCAGTACGTGGTTTCCGACATTGAAGCCAACGTGCTCGCCGGCCCCAAGGAACTGACGGTAGAGAACCTGACCGCCAACGTCTTCAAGGGACGCGTCCAGCTTCAGGGAACCGTCGGTCTGGCCGGCACAACGCCGGCGTTCGACCTGAACGGTCTGGCCGAACGCATCGACCTCGGCGCGGCCGTTCCCGGAGGAACCGTCGCCGGCACGTTCCACGGCAAATTCCATTTGAAAGGCACCGCGGCCAAGCCCGAGATCGCTCTCGATTCCCGCATCGACAAGCTGGACTCCGGCCAGTTCGGCGTCAAAGAAGTCGCCCTGAACGTCAGCGGCGGCAGCGAAAAAATGAACGTGGAGATAAAGGGGCTCACCAAACGCGGCGCGCCTTTCGGCGGCGGCGGAACCCTCCTTCGGCCCCTCGATGCACGCCGCTCGTCGCTCGACCTTCGGCTCGACGTGGAAAAAATGGATCTGACGGAAATCCTTCCCAACACGATGAAATTTGCCGGCAGCGTGACGGCGGCGCTCCTCGTCAACGGCTCTCTTGAAAAACCGCGGCTCAGCGCCGAACTGGAAAGCGAAGAGATCCAGGTCGGCGGCTTCAAGATCGTCAATCCCAAGGGCACGGCCGAGCTGAAAGACAGCCGTGTCGACGTGAAGGCATCGATCGCCGTGGGCGACCGCCGCCCCGAGATCATCGGCACGGTGGATTTCAAAAAGGGAATGAAAGGCGCGTTCGACGTAACGGCTCCCACGGTCCGCCTCGACGCGCTCGATCCCTCTCTGGCAAGCGTCGCGGACGGCCGCGTTTCGCTCGCCGTCCACAGCGAGGTCGACGGCAGCGGCGTCAGTTTCACCGGTCAGGCCGCTTCGCCGCTCATCACCGCCGCGCAGGTGCCGGTGAGCAACGTGCTGATCCCCTTCGCTTTCAGACAAAACAAAGTGCACATCCCCGACGGACAGTTCGAACTCGGCGGCGGCGCGTTCCATGTGAAAGCGGACGGCGACGTGGCCAAGGGAACTTATTCGGTGCAGCTGAACGGCAAGGACATCGATCTGAACCGTCTCGCGGCGTCGTTCGCGCCCCCGGCGCAGATCGCCGGAAAAAGCGACGTCAGCTTCAGGGGCGCAGTCCGTTCCGGCTTGACCACGCTGGTGCAGGGCGACGGCAGGATCCGCGTCCGTGACGTCGTCGTGGACAAATATCCCGGGCAGCTCGCCGTCACCGGCAAAGACCCGTTCAAGATCCAGCACGGCAACGTCTTTTTCAACGTCAACGACGGCGAAGTTTTCGTTCTGCCCGGCAGCGCCATCACGGCATGCCCCGACGACAAATTCTTCCATTTCGTTTCCTTCACCGGCACGGCATGGAAGCGGGCACGCGCGCTCCCCAAACTGGATCCCGCCCTGGTTCCCAAAGACCTGCTGCAGCGCGGCGGCAACGTGTACCACATGCTCGTCAGCGGCAGCGTCAACATGCGCGTTCTCAACGGTTTGCTGGGTGGGCTTGGCGCCGTCATGCAGGCCGGCGTGTCGGGCAACGTTTCCGCCGAAAGCCTCGCTTCCAACTTTCTGCAGAAGTTCATCGGCGGCAGCCTTGCCGCACAGTTCCGCGATTTCGATCTGGAAGTTTCCGGCAAAGACTACGGCGAATTCAACATCGGCCTGATGAAATTCGGCGGCGAAGGCAGCTATGCCGACGTGGCGGCCACCGACTGGACCGAGGACGCAGGGCAGAAAAAAACGTACCAGCGCTACTCTCTCAGTTATCCTCTTCCCGTCGGTCCCGATCCCGCCAAGCTCAAAACGAAAAACGGGAACGGCAAAAAGAAATGAGCGTTCCGTCCCCTGCACGACGACAAAAGACTCCGCAGGTATTCCAGCTGCGGAGTCTTTTGCCGTCGTGTCGCCGTCATGTTATAATTTTTTGCAAAGTTTCGCGCTGTCATTGAATTTCAACGGCGCAGAAGGAGTGACCAGAACATGACGGAAAATTGGAAATCCAGCGCCGACGCGCCGGAGATGGAGGGGCGGCAGTACCACATTCAGTGCACGCCCGGCGACGTGGCACCCTATGTGCTTTTGCCCGGCGATCCGGGCCGCGCCGACGCGATCGCCGCAACTTGGGACGAGCGGCGCTTCGTCGCCGCCAACCGCGAGCACCGCACGTTCACGGGAACGACCGGCGGCGCGCCCGTTTCCGTCACTTCCACGGGCATGGGCGGCCCATCGACTGCCATCGCCGTGGAAGAACTGCTCCGCGTCGGCGCCGACACGTTCATCCGCCTCGGCACCTGCGGCGTCATCCAGGAAGACATCGCCTGCGGCGACCTGATCGTCAACACGGCGGCGGTGCGCCACGACGGCGCCAGCAACCTGTACGTGGAAGACCGTTATCCGGCGTCCGCCGATCACGAAGTGACGCTGGCGCTGATCGAAGCCTGCGAAGAGCTTGGCCTGACGTATCACGTGGGGCTCTCCTGCTCCACCGGCTCGTTCCACTGCGGACAGGGGCGTCCCGGCTACCGCGGCTACCGGCAGTCGTTCTTCGAAAACATCGTCGAGGACCTACGCCGCGCCCGCGTGCTCAATTTCGAGATGGAGGCGGCCGCGCTCTTCACGATGGGCAACCTGTACGGCTTCCGCAGCGGCTGCCTCTGCGTGGCCGTGGCCAACCGGATCACCAACGAGATGGTCTCGTCGCCGCTCGAACCGGCCATGGCCACCTGCAACCGGGCGATCCAGATCCTCTGCGTCCGCGACGCGAAAAAACGCGCCGCCGGCAAAAAATACTGGACGCCGCGGCTCGGCTAGGAGGCGCAGGACGCAACGGCGACGACCGACAGGCGTTTTTTCGCAGAGGAAATTTTTTCCGCGCGCCGCCGGCAAAAGCAATCAAAAAGGGATCTGAACTCATGCCGAGGTCAGATCCCTTTTCTTATTCTCGCGACAAAAACTCTTCCACCGCGCGCACGGTGTCCATGGCGTCGCGGGCATAGCGGTCGGCACCGACGTGACGGGCCAGATCGGGAGTGAGCACCGCGCCGCCGACGATGACGCGCACTTCCGGGCACTCGCGCCGCAGCGCCGCGATCGTTTCTTTCATGCTGGCGACCGTGGTGGTCATCAGGGCGCTGAGGCCGACCACCGCAGCCCCCGTCTTTTTGACGGCGGCCACGATGGCGTCCGACGACACGTCCTTGCCGAGATCGATCACGTCGAAATTGTAATTTTCCATGATCACCTTGACGATGTTCTTGCCGATGTCGTGCACGTCGCCGTAGACCGTCGCGACGATCACTTTGGGACCGCTGCGGGGCGCGCCGCCCTGATCGCCGGCCAGCACGCCCTTCACCACTTCGAGGGCCGCCTTCGCGGCGTCGGCCGATTTTATCAGCTGCGGCAGATAGATTTTCTGCGCCTCGTAATCGCGTCCCACGGCGTCGAGCGCGGGGATCAGCGTTTTCTCGACGATCTCGAGCGGCGGCTGTTTTTTGACGAGCTCGGCCGCGCAGGCGCGGGCTTCGTCTTTCAGGCCGCGGGCGACCGCTTCGCCGAGGCCGCCGGAAAATTTTCCCCGCTCCGAAACGGCGGCGACGGCGCGCGGAGCGAACGCCGTCTCTTCGGGATTGGCGGCGCAGAAATCGATATATTCTTTGGCGTCGCGGTCCTGGGCGCTGAGCACGCGCCAGGCGGCCAGCGTCTCCTGCACGCTCTTTTCGCCGGGGTTGACGATGGCGGCGCTGAGGCCGTTCGCCAGCGCCGCGGCCAGCATCGTCCGGTTGATCAGCGGGCGGCGCGGCAGGCCGAAGGAAACGTTGCTCACGCCCAGCGTCGTTTTGACGGCAAGGCGCTCGCTGACCATGCGCACGGCCTTGATCGTTTCCAGCGCCAGATCCTGCTGCGCGGAGGCGGTCAGCGTCAGACAGTCGATAAAAACGTCGTCTTTGGGGATGCCCAGCGCCGCGGCACGGTCGAGGATTTTCTGCGCCACGGCGAAACGGGCCTCTGCCGTCTGGGGGATGCCGCCGTCGTCGAGGCACAGACCAAGCACGCAGGCGCCGTATTTTTTCGCCACGGGCAGCACGCTGGCAAGGCTGGACTCTTTGCCGCTGACGGAATTCAGCAGCGGCTTTCCCGCGTAGCGCCGGGCGCCCGCTTCCAGCGCCGCGGCGTTGGCTGAGTCAAGCTGAAGCGGCAGGTCGACGGCGCCCTGAAGTTCCGCGACGACTTCCCTGAGCATGGCCGGTTCATCGACGTCGGGCAGCCCCACGTTGACGTCGAGCACCCCGGCGCCTTGTTCTTTTTGCTTCTGCGCCTCGAGCACGACGTAGTCGAAGTCATGCTCGTACAGCGCCTGTTTGAGACGTTTCTTGCCGGTGGGATTGAGGCGTTCGCCGATGATCACGGTGCGGTCGAACGGCTCGACGCGCGTGGCGCTGCATACGCCGCGCAGAGGCGCGACCTTGCGCGGACGCAGGCGGCGGTTTCCGATCATGTCATTGGCGGCGGACAAAAATTCGGGCGTGGTGCCGCAGCAGCCGCCGACAAAAGCCGTCCCCCAGTCGACGAACTGTCCGAGCCAGTTTGCGAACTCGCCGGGGCTCACGTCCCATCCGGAAACGCCGTCGCGCACGACTGGCAGGCCGGCGTTGGGCTGTACGATGACCGGCACTCGCGAATGAGCCGTCAGTTTCTTCACGATCGGCGCCAGCTGCGCCGGTCCCAGCGAACAGTTCACGCCCAGTCCCGACAGGCCCAGCCCCTCGAAAGTCATGATCATGGCCTCCACGGGCGTGCCGAAAAACGTGCGCCCGTCCTCCTGGAAGCTCATGGTCAAAAACACCGGTTTGTCGCTGTTTTCCAGCGCCGCCAGCGCGGAGGCTTTCGCTTCCAGCAGATCGGTAAAGGTTTCAAGCAGGATGCCGTCGCACAGTTCCGCGCCGGCGCGCACCTGACGGGCCACCGATCCGTAAATCTCGTCGAAATCGGCGTCGCCGACGGGAGCCATGGCGCGTCCCGAAGGGCCGACGTCGAGCAGGATCCCTTTGCCTGAAAAGGCGTCCGCGGCGCGACGCGCGATCTTCACGGCCGCTCCGATGACCTGCTCCGTTTCATAGGCCGTTCCCTCGAGCTTGTACGGATTGGCGCCGAACGTGTTGGTCTGCACGAAATCGCAGCCGGCCGCGAAGTACTCGCGATGGATCGATTCGATCAGATCCGGCCGGCTCACGTTCAGGCTTTCGGGAATCTCGCGGAGCTTCAGGCCTTTTTTCTGAAGCATCGTGCCCATGGCACCGTCGAACATGACGACACGGTCAAATTCTTTCATCATGGCAGAAACCGCCCTTTCTTCTGTATTGGCAGGCCGCAAAAGAGCAGTCGTCGCAGCTGCGCTGCCGCCGCTCCGGCGAATCGGAAATTCCCAGCAGAGCCGTCACCGACTTGACGGGGATCATCATGCCCTTCCGCGTCATGGTCAGGCCGATGCGGCGCTCCGCGTCGACAAGCCACAGCAGGTCGCCGGAGAATTCCATGGGAACGTCGCCGTAACCGGGGCTGAAGCGCCGCGTCAGATACTCGCCTTCGCGCAGCGTTTCTTCGACTTCGTCCTCGACTTCATCGCAGAGCGAATCGGCCCACACGGAAGCGCAGGCGTCAAGGCACAGCGCCCGGCTCATGCTGTCGCGCCCGAGAAGCTGCGTGCGCCGGTCGACCTCGGGCCCGAGCGTCACCGCCATGACGACGCAGGAACGACAGTTCGCGAACAACCGCGCCAGATCGCGCGAAGCGCAGCGCACGGAACCGTCGCCGAGAACGACGCCGCTCTCTTCGATCGTCAACGAAAAACGTCCCCAGACTTTGCGCGATTTTGCGCAGCTGCTCAGCTCCGCAAAACCGGCGCGCGCCATCTCCAACATTTCCCCGCGCCCCCGGTCAGGCACGCGGAGATAGCGCAGCGCTTCTTCCAACTGTCTGCGCGTCGGCTCCATCAGGATTTCTTCACCCGCAGCGAATAAAGGATGCCGTGGATGTTCTGGGCGATCTGGCGGGTGACTCCGGCCTTGTTCATGCTGTAAATGTGAATGCCTTCCACGCCCGACGCGAGCAGATCGACGATCTGCGACGCCGCGTAAGCGATCCCCGCTTCCCGGACGGCTTCGGCGTTATGGCCGTAGGCGTCCACAAAACGCCGCACCGCCGGCGGGATCGAAGCGCCGCACATGGAGACCACTTTGTCCAGCATGCTGGCCTGGGTGATCGGCATGATGCCGGCGATGATCGGGACGTTGACGCCGGCTTTCTGCGCCAGATCGCGGAAACGATAAAAGTCGTCGTTGTTCAGAAAGAGCTGGGTGATCAGCGCGTCCACGCCGGCGTCGACCTTTTCCTTCAGATGGGCGATATCGGCTTCCAGCGAGGGCGCTTCGGGATGTTTCTCCGGATAACAGGCCCCCAGCACGCGAAAATCGTAATTTTTCTTGATGTGAGCCACAAGTTCCGCCGCGTGCTTGAAGTACCCGTCCTCGAAATCCGCGTCGGCGCGGCGGTCGCCGCGCAGCGCCAGGATCGTGCGCACGCCTCTTTCCTTCAGTTCCGCCAGCAGCGCGTCGGTCTGTTCCAGCGAACTGCCCACGCAGGTCAGATGAGCGACGGCGGGCAGCAGGTAACGGTTCTGGATCGTGGAGGCGATTTCGATCGTGTTGTCGCGGTTCGAACCGCCCGCGCCGTACGTGACGCTGATCAGATCGGGGCGCAGGCTGGCCAGCGCGTCCACCGTGCTGTAAATCGATTCCAGACTGCCGGTCCTCTTCGGAGGGAAGATTTCGAACGAGAAATTGGGAAGCACCTCTTTAAAAGCGTTGTTCATTCGGACACGACTCCTTTTACCTCAAATTTCCATAAAAAAACAGCCGCCCTGTTCACGACAAGACGGCTGCAAAATTTTCTCGCCCCAGCGGCTTATCGCTGTCAGCAGGACCACCACGTCCGCACGACGCGGACAGGTTGGCGCAGGATCGTTGAGCTGACTCTCTCCCCTGACTCTGGATAAAGGAAAACGATTATTCGGATTTTTGGATAGTACCACAGAATACCGATGGGCGCAAGAGCCCTTTCGCACGGACGCCGGGAGGCTTTCTCGCCCTGTCAGGCGAGAGCCGCTCCCGCTTCCGCGCGGTTCTCGTTCAGTTTTTTCGTCAGCGCCTTGCCCGCGGGCGTCAGCGCGCAGCCGCCGCGGGCCGTTTCGCGCAGCGAGGGCGGC
>NZ_ADFP01000089.1 GCF_000177335.1 Pyramidobacter piscolens W5455 | reverse complement strand
CAAACATCAATTACTTTTGTAATCGTTTGTTTTTTATCAAAATTCTGAAATAAGGGCATTTACCATTTATAGACAAATCTTTTTCATCAACACCCTTTCTAAATTTTATTAACTCAAATTGCTCAGGGTTAAACTTATGCAAGAATGTGATAGGAACCCCCATAACCCCATTGTAATCTAATGGAATATCCTTTGTTTTGTTTACATTTATAGCATCATAATTATCATATTTTGGATATGAACTTTCATTCCCAAAATATTTTCTTGTAAGAGGCAAGTCTTTATGCCTAATAAAGACATCTAGGTTAGTTAGCCATAAGCAGTTGTTTGGCGAGATAATTCTATTACCATTAGAATCAATTCTCGCCTCAGTACCATATAATTCATAATGCTCTGGAACAATAAATCCAGAAACACCTCTCCCGAGATGAACCCCAAGCCAAATCTTATTTTCCTTAATTAGATTAAACACCTCTTTATATGTTATTGAATTAACATTAGCAATTATAAGGAATTTCTTATCATACTTAATTAGTTGATCAAGATACTCTCTAAATAACGAGAATGGAGGATTCGTAACAACAATATCTGATTTTTTTAGCAGATCAATGCTCTCCGAACTGCGAAAATCGCCATCGCCACAGAAAGAAGAAACACTAATATCATCAAAAACTAATTTCTTTCCATTTTCTTTATGATATTCATAGTAAAATCCGTTCTTCGCGGCTTCGCTACTAGAAAAACCTTCTTTAT
>NZ_ADFP01000088.1 GCF_000177335.1 Pyramidobacter piscolens W5455 | reverse complement strand
CACAGAGAGAAGCGAGACCGAAAGGAGAAGCAGATCCCAAAAAGCCATCCCCAGTTCGGATTGCAGTCTGCAACTCGACTGCATGAAGTTGGAATCGCTAGTAATCGCGGATCAGCCAAGCCGCGGTGAATACGTTCCCGGGCCTTGTACACACCGCCCGTCACACCATCCGAGTCGGGTGCTCTCAAAGCCGGAGGCCTAACCGCGAGGAAGGATCCGCCTAAAGAGTGTCCGGTGAGGAGGGTGAAGTCGTAACAAGGTAGCCGTACGGGAACGTGCGGCTGGATCACCTCCTTTCTAAGGAGTATTTCACGAAATCAAGCTGCACGTTTGAAAAACGGAAATACAAAGCGACATTAGCTTAACTTCTTCACTTTGTGGGCCGCTAGCTCAGTTGGTCAGAGCACTCGGCTGATAACCGAGAGGTCAGAAGTTCAAATCTTCTGCGGCCCACCATATTCATTTTTGCTGGGGGTGTAGCTCAGTTGGGAGAGCGCCTGCTTTGCACGCAGGAGGTCGTCGGTTCGATTCCGGTCACCTCCACCAGCATAAGAACACTTCTATGGAAAGTTCTTTAACCCAACAGCAAGAAAAACGCAGTATATG
>NZ_ADFP01000087.1 GCF_000177335.1 Pyramidobacter piscolens W5455 | reverse complement strand
GCGCGATTTCCGCGCGCCGGCCGCATGTATTCTGCCTGTTCGAAAAAGTTCTTTTATTTCACGGCTGTCATTTAGCGGTAAAATAGGTTCGCTTTAACCGGGACCTTTTGCGTCCGGTCCATTTTTTCGAGGTGATACGATGAACGAAAACAATTCAACGGTGCGGCGCTATCTGCCAATGACGCTTGTGCTGCTGATCTGGGGTTTTATGAACGTACCGGCAACTTATGCGCTGCGTGAGATGCCGCCGCTGGAGTTGCTGCTTTTGCGCACGGCTATCGCCGTCGTCATCCTTGCTCCCCTGGCGTACGGTCGTGAGCGGCGTTTGCTGCCGGATCGCGGCGATCTGACGATCGCCGTGTTGATGGGCATTTCCGGGGTGCTGATCAACAACCTTTGTTTCTTCTACGCGATCAAGTTCACATCGCTGACAAATATCGCCATCATTTTCGCCACGTCGCCGCTGATCACGACCATCCTGGCCGCCGTTTTCCTCGGCGAAAGGCTGACGCTGCGGCGAGCCTGCGGCATCATTCTGGCGCTGAGCGGAGCGGTCTGTCTGCTCTGCAAGGGGGATCTGTCGCTGCTGGCCAATCTGTCGCTGAACAAGGGCGACCTGATGGAATTTTGCGCCTCTTTCTGCTGCTCGGTAATGACCGTGCTGGGCAAAAAGATCACAAAATCCTCGCCGATCGTGGTGACACTGTGCAACATGGCCGCGTCCTGCGTGCTGACGGCGGCGCTCATCGCCGTCGTTGGGCAGCCGATGAACCTGGCGCTGTCGGGGCGCGCCCTGGCCGGCACGCTGTACATCGGCATTCTCGGTTCGGGCTGCGCGTACGTGCTTCAGCAAACATCAATCCAGCGCATCGGCGCGGGCGCGACGGGAGCGTTCCTCAACGGTTCGCCGGTCGTCAGCATTTTCGCCGCCATGGTCTTTATGGAAGAATCGCTCTCCATGATTCAGGCCGCCTGCGCCGCCGTGATCTTCGCGGGAATTTTCCTCAACGCCGGCGGAGAGAGAAGATCTGGCAGCGTCGATTCGCAGACGAAAAGTCCAGACAGCGCCCCGTAAGTTTGGCTCCTTCCGACGCGCGCCCTATACCGACGCCTCCACGCTCCCCCGTTCTTGCAAGACGTCGATCGGAAACGGAGTGCCGCTCCGCAAGCTTCCGGAGAAAACGTCTCGCCTCTTGATTCTGCTGCGTCGTTCGGAGCATTGTTTGCCATTCTGGGGAAATATAGTAAAATGTCGTCGTGGTATCCGAAAGAATGCCACAAATTTATTAAAGAGGAGCTGTGATTCAAGATGAAAAAAATGATCCTTCTCATTCTTCTGATTGCCGCGTGTGTGCTGGGATATTACTATTACAAGGGGACAGGCCCATTCGAGAAAGCGCCTGACGGAAACGTACAGATTAATCAGGAAGTCAAGGACAAGGCGACTGAGATCAAGGACAAGGTTGTCGAAAAAGCCGAAGAAGTCAAGGAGAAAGCCGCGGAACTCACCGACAAAGCAGTCGAAAAAGCCGGGGAAATAAAGGATAAAGTGATGGATTCCATGGCCGACAAAAAAGAGGAATCCGCTCCTGCCGCAAAGTAATACTGTTTTCAATTAGAAATTTAATTGAAAAATGTCGCGCCTCCATGTAACTGCGTCGCATAGAAACATGCGCGACGCGATTTCATGCAGTTTTCGGTGCGCCTTCGACGCTATAAAATAACAGAAAACCTTCGGCTTTTTTAACGGAGGCCGGTGTAAATGCGCAATAAAGAAGAGCCTGTCTCGATTCCTCAGAAAACAATGAGGAAAAAGAGACAGGCTCTTTTAATACCGATTTCAATCGAAAACCAGTATAACATGTTATCATGGCTGCCAGTCTATGTTCGAGGTGATGAAAAATGCCCGCGAAATATGAGATTTCCCAAGAACAAAAAGCAGAAATTGAACAGGCGCGCAAGAAGAACCAACATAAGAGAATCGAATTGAAGCTGAAAGTTCCCAGCCTTCGCGCCGAGGGCAAAAGCCTGAAAGAAATCAGCGAAATTACAGATTACAACTCCATGTACGTCAGCAAGATCATCTCGAAGTTCATCCACAAAGGACTCTCATACTTCACGGAAAACCATTACGGTGGGAACCGGCGGAACATGACCTATGAACAAGAAACGGTCATCCTCGCGCCCTACCCTGAAAAAGCCGAAAAAGGACAGATCGTTTCGGTAGCGGAAATAGCCGCCGCCTATCAGAACGCCGTCAACCATGCAGTCAGCCCGACCCAGATCTATGCCGTGTTGAAACGTCGCGGCTGGAGAAAAGCCATGCCGCGCCGCCGTTTCCCCAGAAAGCGCGTGAGGAAGCCATCGAAACAGAACAACCTCTCCCGAAAAACCTTCCGTGAAAAGCTCCCGTAAGCCCGGGCGGAGAAAGCCGCGGCTCATACTTGGTTTTCGTTAAAAAAGCGCAGCCTCTTCGCCCTTTTTAGAGCGCCAAAAGCGCGTCGAAAACTGGCGCCCCGGGTACGCGCCAGCGCGGCATTTTCAATGAGTTTTTTCATTGAAAATCAGTATCGGAAGTGTGCAAGTTCATCAGCGTGCCGGCCATAATCTGCACCATGCCTCCCTACAGAGGAAATATCAGGGACCGTTCTGCGACTTTCGCCGCGGCACGCCCTCTCACGATACCTTCGGCAAGGGACTGAGCCGTCTCGATCCCCGCGTCCTGTCCGAACGCTTCAGCGCCCGGGTGAGCGAACTGTACTTCCACCTGGGGCGCATTGAGAAAAGAGAATGTCACCTCTCCAACGCCCCACGCTGGTTCGAAGACCTTGAAGACTGGCGAGGCATCGCGGGAGCGGGGTGGATCCACAACAGCCGAAACGTCAATGAGAAAACCACTACTGAAGACCATTTACTTCATCTCCAGTTTGAAAAACGTGCAGGCGAAAGACCTTTTGCGCATCACGCGAGAACACTGGGCGATCGAGAACAACCTGCACTGGATGCTGGACATGGCCTTTAGGGAAGACGACTGCCGGGCGAGAGCGAAGAACGCGGCGGAAGTGATGAACATTCTGCGAAAACTCGCTTTGCAGATGCTGAAGACCTGTGACACGTGCAAATGCGGGATGAGGAGCAAGCGCAAGCTCTGCGGGCTTGGCATCCCTAGGACTTTGCAGGTCTTGGGACTGGTACCGACGGGCGTCTTTATTTCGTAAGCGATTGACCTGATAAAGAAATGGTGCA